>JAFUVZ010000037.1 GCA_017471185.1 Bacteroidaceae bacterium | reverse complement strand
CCTGGTGGTTACAGTGCCTTCTTGCACGAACCTGGACGAGCGTATCTACGACCAGCTGCCAGCAGAAACATTCGGTAGCACCGCTACTGAGATCAACGCTCTGGTAGGTACCTGCTACAACACCCTGAAGAGACTGTTCCCGTCAGATGCGCTGACCATGAGCGAATCAGCCGGTTCAGTTCAGATTTATCCTACCCGTAAGGGTGGTGACTGGTGGGACGGTGGCCAGTACATGCAGATGTTCATGCACACCTACACCAGCATGACATCTTGTAACCGTGGCGCGTGGAACGCTGCTATGGAGTCAATCGGTACCTGCAACGCTAACCTGAACACCGTGCTGGGTTCAGACATGGCTAACAAGGACCAGATGGCCGCTGAGATCCGTGGTATCCGCGCATATTGGTACTACTTCCTGATCAACGGTTGGGGCAATATCCCAATGGTTACTGACTACAATGACAAGGAGCTGCCTGCAAACTCAACCCGTGCCGAGGCATACAACTGGCTGGTTCAGGAGGTTTCCTCTCTGGTATCAGCATTGCCAGAGGCTAACGGCAACTACGGCAAGTTCACCAAGGCTTCCGCTCACGCGCTGCTGGCCAAGCTGTACCTGAACTCAGAGTCTTGGGGCATGGGCGACAAGTACGCACAGGCTGCCACTGAGGCTCAGGCCGTCATCAATGACCCGGGTCTGGAACTGCTGAGCAACTGGAGTGACAACTTCTCATGGAACAACTCAGGCAACAAGGAGTCTATCCTTTGTGCACAGTATTCTTCAAACGACACCAGCAACACCAACTCACTGCACTTCCGCACACTGGGTTATGTTGAGAACCAGGCTATCGGCGCAAGCTTCGGCGCATGGAACGGTTTCTGCGCACAGCCTGACTACGTGAAGCTGTTCATGGCTGATCCTTCTAAGGCAAGCGATCCTTCATACACTTACTATGATGACCCTGCTAACGATCCTCGTATCGCATCATTCCGTCTGGGCCAGCAGTATAAGAAGGGTACTACAGAGATCCTGATGACTGGTCACTCACTGCCAATGAACCACTATGCAGAGGTGTTCCCTCTCTACGGTGCCCAGCGTGACGGTACCATCTGGGCTGACGTTCAGCAGCAGGATGGTGGCCGTGTAGGCAAGTGGGAGTATGACGCTTCTCTGACCAGCGCTATGAACAATGACTTCGCTATCTTCCGTCTGGCAGACTTCTACCTGGTACGTGCGGAGGCTCTGCTCCGTTCAGGCGGTGACGTTGCCGAGGCTACCCGTCTGGTGAACGCCATACGTTCACGCGCATGGGGCGATTCTTCTCACAACTACGCTACAGTCACTCTGGCTGACGTTCAGTTGGAGCGTCGCTTAGAGCTGGCCTGGGAAGGCGTTTCCCGTGAGGATGATATCCGCTTCGGATGCTATGACAAGGATATGTGGAGCATGCTGCGTGCTAACGTAAGTGCAGAAGTTGACGAATGGGGTATTCCAAAGACCTACACTATCAATCCTGCCGCATGGAACCGACCATCAGACGAGCATCTGAAGCTGTTCCCAATTCCATTGACAGCATGGCAGACCAATCCTAACCTGAAACAGAATCCTGGTTATCCAGCATTCCAATAATTATCCAAGGTTAATGGAGTTCATAATGACAGAGGGAGGCGTAATGCCTCCCTCTTCTTTGTTATTAACAAATATTAAATTACAAGATAACGTATTAATAATCAGCTTCACTTGAGTCCACAGCCCATCCAGATACCGGGGACTTGCAGTCAGAAGCATTCTGACTTAGAGTCCGAAGCATTCTGACAGAGTGTCAGATACATTCCGACTGAGCGTAAGAAGTATTTCAACTGAGCGTAAGAAACAAGTGGACTAACAGTGCGGAGCTGAGGAATCAGTGATCAAAACCAAGCGAACGAAAGTAAGCATCCCCTTTCATTACACATCAGCAGCATAAATCAATACCATTTGATATTGCTCTGCGTCTGGCTTCGCTGATCCCACTTCAAGTCTTGCAGAATGCTTGCCGTAGCACGAATCGTGAAGTTATAATACTTATATACTCCGAATGGTGAGATGGCGGCAGTCATGGTGAAGCAATGGAGGTCACGGCTAATATTAAATGAGGTCTGCACCACCTTCTTAGTCTCAAAGTCATAACCTGTATTGAAATTGATAGCCCACTTATTGGTAAGCTTCAGATTGCCGTTAATATTAAGCGCATTCAAACTAATCTTATAAGGATAGCGCATGGTACGCTTATTGATAGGCTTACTGCGGTCTTCTCGGATATTAAAGCCGGTACTCAAATTAACAGACCACAGAATCTTGTTCTTCTGATACCCCTCGTCATCAGTAGCTGCCTGCACCTTTTTCTTTTGCAGCGGCTGTTCATCCTCTTCAGCAGGAGGATTGTTGTCTCCTTCACCAGGCGGGTTATTGTCGCCATCTTTTTTGGCTTCATCTTTATCTTTCTTACTGAAGAGTTTCTTAAAGGTATCATTATTCAGTGTATAGTTGAAGGATGTGCCATATCCCTGAAATCGTCCGAATCGACCGTATGACCACTCCGTGCGGTCACCTTCAATGACATTACCGTTCTTATCAAACTCATACGCATAAGTCGCGAAAGAAGTACTCATACTGAACGTATAACTCTTGGTTAGCTTCATACGCAGGTTCATGGTGAGGTTACCCCACGGTTTCTTCTCAGCGGCGAAATTATAATTGATGCCAAAGCCCAATTCATCTATCAAGCTGACTTTATGAATAGAGTCATTCTTGTCCCGGTACTTCATCTCCAGGTTATTGCTGACAGCAAAATTGACGTTACCACTTTTCCCTCTGCCAGGGATACCATAAATCGCTCCCTCATAAGGAGAATAGCTGACAGTATCGAGTGCCAGGCCATTGAGGTCACGCCGCACATAGCTGGAGTAATAACCATAGCGTGAAGAGCCGAAGTCGGGAGTAGCGCTAACCGAAACGGTAGGCGTAATGATATGACGGATCTGAATCTGCTTATTCTTCATAAACATAGGCTGGTACATACCGTAAATCTTCGTATTCACGCTCAAGCTTCCGCTATAGTCATACACACGATGGAAACCATAGATGGTATCTGTGTTGACCACCTGCTGGTTCACCGGATCCCAGTCTTTCATTACCTTTTGGGAATACCAACGCTCCGTATAATTAAACGAAGGCGTCACATTGAAATACTTCAGCACGGTGAAGGTGGCGTTAATAGGAATCTCATGCTTCATTCCGTTACGCCAGTCCTTGATGTAGTTCTTCTTGAAAATCTGGTCGTCTTTAGTGGTGATGCTGGCTTGGAAACGCCCGTTATAACGCATGGATATCTTCTCATACCATCGTTCATTACCCACTGCATGCTTACGCTTGAACGGGAAGATAGTTGACAACGCGATATTCACATCAGGCAATGTGATGGAGATAGAAGAATCCCGAGTGGTTTGCGCGATATTGGTAGTGAGTGAGACATTCAGTTTCTGGTCAGGGAAATTGCGTGAATAACTCACACTTGAAGTCTTGGTGTTCTGCGCCATTGCCTGCGCATTATACAGGTTGTTGATGTTTGTCTTTTCATAACTACTTGTGGCGAAGTTCACACTTGCGGTAAAGGTTGTATTCGGATTCGCCTTAGCATCCTGTCTATGCGACCAAACGATCTTGAAGTCTTTCGCTACAGAATAATCAGGCAGGCCCTTATCACCCGTCTTGGTCACCTGATAACTGGCCTGGAAGTTACCGGAATATCGGTATCTCTTCACGTAGTTTGTCGTAGCATTCAATGCCCACGAGCCTTTCGTAAAGATATCACCACGAAGAGCCAGGTCCATTTTGTCACTGATAGCAAAATAATAACCGCCGCCAGTCAAGCCGAAGCCTCGGTTGGAGTCATCCATATATGTAGGCATCAGGAAACCCGAAGAGTAAGAACTGTTGAACGGGAAAAAGAAGAATGGCACAGCCAAAGGCAGAGGTACATCCTCTACTACCAGATAGGCAGGTCCCGTCACTACGTTTTTCTTGGGTCTCACCTTAGCGTAGGTCATCTGCATGTAGAAATGCGGATGTTCATGGTTATCACAAGTAGTGTAAATACCTTGCTTGAGATAGATCTCATCATTGGCACCTTTCTTGGCATTGTTACCTATCACATATCCCTCGCCCTGCTGGGTGACAATATTGCTGATGACACCCTTCTTGCTATTGAAGTTATAGCGGATCTGATTAGTCTCATAAGGCGTTTCGCCTTCCGTAAACACAGGTTTTCCCTTGACGTTACCTAAAGAGTCCTCACGCCCATAGGCGAAAACCGTAGTACTGTCGATGTTCATGGAAATCACATCAGCAGTAAGGTTAATCTGTTCGTAAGTAACCTTGCTATCACCATACAGATGAGCAAAACCTACTTGCGTGAATACAATGGAGTCAGAAGCCTCAAAATCTACGGGAGCAGTGATGGTTTCTTTTCGTTGAGGTATAGAATCGACTGAAGCTGTATCTGTCGCTAAGGAATCTGTTACCAAAGAATCGACCGCTGCGAACTGAGGAAGCTGGTTGATTCTTCTTCCACGACGTCTCTGTGCGCTTGCATCCAAAGAGCAGAACACAAGCGTTATCAGCGTTAAAAACAATATGATGGTCCTATGTCTCAATAGTTTATCTTTTCTATACCTGGCTACAAACAGCCATTAAACTTACAAAAGTAGTAATTTAATCATTAAAACTCGCAGTTTTAACGGTTTTTTAGAGCTTAAAGGAACATCTTACACCATTGGTCGAACTTAACAACTCCGTCTTCTCCAAACTTGAGTAGGCTTTTGCGAGCCTGTTCAACAGTCTTTTCAGCGTCCAGACTTGTCTTGGAAAAGAATTTATCAGCAAAGCACACTACCTGTTCTTCCATACTTACAGGCTGCATGTCACGATGAGGTATCGGCAGATCACGCTCTTCAATCTGTTTCAAAGAAATACCTGTTCCTGTATGCCGTTCACATACCAAGGCATGACGATTATACCCCTCTTTCCTCAACAAATCAGCACCCAGGTAGCCGTGGCAGATATACGGCTGTGTACCGAAACATTGAATGGACGGGGCATCACATAAGAAGATTCCGATGTCATGCAACAAGGCAGACTCCTCCAGAAACTGGCGGTCAAGTTGCATTTCAGGATGCGCATCCGCAATCATCAAGGCCTTACGAGCCACCTGCTCACTATGTGCCAGCAAAATCTGGCGCAACTGGTTTTCCTCAGGATAATACTTATATATAATGGTGTAAGGAAACGATTTTCTATCCATAATCTCTTAAATTTTGTGCAAAATTACAAATGTTATGGATAAAACCTAAGTCACAAAGTAAGATTTCTATATTTTTGAATTAAATTTGCAGAGATTTTATAAACATGAGATTCTTTAAACACATATTAGGACTTGCCTTGCTGCTGTGGTGTACCTGTGTCACTGCATCGGCTAAAGACTTCGTAGTGGTCATTGATGCAGGGCACGGAGGCCATGACCCCGGTGCAGTCGGCAAGACATCTAAAGAGAAAAACATCAACCTGAATGTGGCATTAAAACTGGGTAAACTCATTGAAGACCAATGCAAGGACGTGAAAGTGGTTTATACCCGTAAGACCGATGTGTTCGTAAACCTGAACCGTAGGGCTGAGATCGCTAATGAGGCGAAGGCAGACCTTTTCATTTCCATTCACACTAACTCACTTGCCAACAACCGTACGGCAAGAGGAGCTTCTACCTGGACATTAGGTTTGGCAAGGAGCGAAGCAAATCTGGATGTGGCAAAGCGAGAGAACTCCGTGATTCTCTATGAGGACGACTATAAGTCGCGATACGCAGGGTTTGACCCCAATTCAGCGGAATCATATATCATCTTCGAGTTCATGCAAGACCAGTTCATGTCGCAAAGTGTACATTTCGCCTCACAGATACAACAGCAGTTCAAGAGCTACAGCAAAAGAGTAGATAGCGGTGTTCACCAGGCTGGGTTCCTGGTCTTGAGAGCCACATCCATGCCGAGTGTTTTGGTAGAGCTTGGCTTCATTTCCACCCCTGCTGAAGAAACATATCTGAACTCTGCGGAAGGCAGCTCATCCATGGCGAAGAGCATTTACAACGCTTTCATAGCATATAAGAACGAGCAACAGGCCAGAGAAAAGAGTGCCGCTGATGCACTAAAGCCAGAGTCTGCCGATGCCGATGAGGAGGTTAAGCCTATAGCTAACGTTACCCCTACCCCTGCCAATAAAGACAACGGCAAATCACAACAGCCTGCTCAGCCAAAGAAAGTCACTGAAGCGAAGAGCCGGACAAAGAGTGATGAGCCCAAAGGCAACACTCCTAAGACCGATGCTCCTGTGTTTAAAATCCAGTTCCTGCTCTCAACGACTCAGTTAAAGAGCGGCGACAAGAGGCTAAAAGGCTTGAGTCCAGTGGATTTCTATGTGGAAAACGGCACATATAAATACACCTACGGGGCCTCAACAGACTATAATGAAGTGAGAAGGAAACTCAAGGAAGTAACCGCAAAGTTTAAAGACGCCTTCATCATCGCTTTCAAACAAGACAAGAAAGTGAACGTGCATGAAGCCATCAACGAGTTTAAACAAAACAGAAACAGATAGACAGAAAGATATAGATTAATTAAAACAAGACATCGATGAAAGGATTCAATAAAGAAGTTAAGATAGGCCTGGCCGGTATTGTGGCGCTGTTCTTATTGATATTCGGGCTTAACTACCTGAAGGGAGTCAGTTTGTTCAAGCCAAGCAACTATTTCTACGTGCAGTTTGAAAACATCAACGGATTAGCAAAGTCGAGCCCCGTATTTGCAGACGGTTTCAAAGTCGGCATCGTCAGTGACCTGAAATACGACTATACACGTCCAGGCAATGTAGTTGCCGAGATTGATGTGGAGCCACAACTGCGTATCCCGAAAGGCACAAAAGCAGAGCTTTCATCAGATTTGCTGGGTGCCGTGAAACTGACTCTGCTGTTGGCAAACAATCCACGAGAGAAATATAACTCGGGAGACACCATTCAAGGAGAGGTGAATGCAGGGGCATTGGGCAAGGCAGCAGCTATGATACCTTCTGTAGAGAAGCTGATTCCTAAGCTTGATTCCATCATGGCATCACTGAACGCCATACTGGCCGACCCAGCCATCCCTGCTACCCTGCATAATATAGAGAGCCTTACCGCCAGCCTCAACAACAACAGCCGCCAGTTGGAAAGGATGATGCGCGAGGATATACCTCAGTTGACCGGCAAGCTGAATGATATTGGCGATAACTTCAGCGTCATCAGTGGCAACCTGAAGCAGATTGACTATGCGGCTACGATGAGCAAGGTTGATGAGACCCTCGCCAACGTACAGCAGATTACAGCCAAGCTGGAAAAGAAAGACAATACCGTTGGACTGTTGCTCAACGATCCTACCTTATATAACAATCTGAACCAGACAGCTGCCAATGCGGCAAGCCTGCTTGAAGACCTGCAGAATCACCCGAAACGCTATGTGCATTTCTCGGTTTTCGGAAAAAAAGACAAACAGCAAAATCCATAATTTAGATTTTCTCTAAATAATGCCATGCATGAAAAAATCTCCCGAAGCATTCGCAAAACGTGGCTAATCAAGCGAAAGAACGGCTTCGGGAGTTTTGTCATCCATTCCGTATAAAAATTCACAAGTTCACCCTTAAACAACTAAAAAACAAAGCGTTTCAAATAAGCAAACCTAATTATCGGGGCATTGAGAAAGGTTTATTTATAAGCCATTGAAAAATAAAGCCTTGTGATTTGTTCAAAATATCCAAGAAAAAAGTCATTTGTTTTTTTCAAATAAGATTCCCAACTTTGTACTCGTAAAAGAAGCAAATGATGTATCAAAGTGAGAAAATAGAGACTTTAGATTTTGCCGCTCAATGGGGCAAATGCCTGCAGACCATTAAGGATAATGTCAGCGAACAGATATTCCAGACATGGTTTGCACCAATAGAACCATTGAAATATGAGAACAAGACGCTGTTCATCAGTGTACCCAGCCAGTACTATTACGAGTTTCTGGAGGAAAGGTTCATTGATTTGCTGCGTAAGGTCTTGTATAGGTACTATGGAGAGGGCACCAATCTGGAGTATCAGATTACAATGATACAGGATACGCAGACAACGGTTGACTTCAAGTCAACCCAGCGTACCATTCTGCCTGTCCAGGAAAAGACGACAATCAGGAAAGAATTGCCTCAGAATCCTATTCCGGAACTGGATCCTCACCTCAAAGCTGATTATAATTTTGAGACTTTCATTGAGGGAACCAGCAACAAACTGGCGCGTAGCGTGGCGGAAGCAGTGGCTAAAGAGCCAGGCAAAACATTTAACCCCTATTTCATTTACGGTGCCTCTGGCGTGGGGAAGACTCACCTTGCCACTGCCATAGGCCTGAAGGTGAAGGAACTGAACCCTGCGTCACGGGTGCTTTACGTGTCTGCACACCTTTTCAAGGTACAATATACAGACTCTATCAGGAACAACACCTTGAATGACTTTATCAATTTCTATCAGACCATTGACGTACTGATTATTGATGACATTCAGGAGTTCACTGGCAATACTAAAACGCAGAATACTTTCTTCTACATCTTCAACCAGCTGCACCAGAACGGCAAACAGCTGGTCATGACAGCCGACAGGGCTCCTGTGCTGCTGCAAGGACTTGAAGAACGCCTGATTACCCGTTTCAAATGGGGTATGGTGGCAGAACTGGAGAAACCGTCATTAGACCTTCGCAAGGATATCCTGCGTAACAAGGTACAACGTGACGGATGGATGTTCCCTGAAGATGTAATAGAATACGTGGCTAACCATGTTACCGGAAGCGTCAGAGACCTTGAGGGCATCGCTATCGCAATCATGGCGCAGGCTACTATATATAATAAGGAGATAGACATGGATCTAGCTCGCAAGACTGTAAAGAAACTCACTTATACAGAAGAAAAAGAAATTTCTATCCCTGATATTATTGAGACCGTTTGCGATCATTTCGGGCTTGAGATAAGCTCTATTCAGACCAAATCACGCAAGCGCGAGGTTGTGCAGGCCCGGCAGATTGCCATGTATCTCGCCAAAGAATACACGGATTATTCTGTGGCCAGAATCGGCAAACTCATCGGTGACAGAGACCATGCTACCGTACTCCACGCCTTCAAGACCGTGAAGGAACTGGAAGAAGTTGACAAGAACTTCCATGAGGAGATAGAGGAAATCCGTATCGCATTGAAAAACAGATAAAATATATTTTTCTAAGCTTACAACGTGGAAAAACAGACTTATACCTACGATCAAGCTTTCGAAGCATCATTGAAATACTTCGAAGGGGATGAACTTGCCGCCCGCGTATGGGTAAACAAGTATGCGGTGAAAGATTCGTTCGGGAACATCTATGAGGAGTCTCCAGATGACATGCACTGGCGAATCGCAAACGAACTGGCTCGTGTAGAGTCAAAGTACCCTAACCCACTGAGTGCCCAGGAGCTGCATGACCTCATGAGCCACTTCAGGTATATCGTGCCCCAAGGCAGTCCGATGACTGGCATTGGCAATGATTTCCAGATAGCCTCTCTTTCCAACTGTTTCGTTGTGGGTATTGATGGCGAAGCCGACTCTTACGGTGCTATTTTCAAGATTGACGAAGAACAGGTACAGTTGATGAAGCGTCGTGGAGGTGTGGGGCATGACCTGTCTCATATCCGCCCCAAAGGTTCACCTGTCAAGAACTCAGCGCTGACCTCAACCGGCTTGGTTCCTTTTATGGAACGCTATTCAAACTCTACCCGCGAGGTTGCTCAGGATGGAAGGCGTGGTGCCCTGATGCTCACAGTAGCCATCAAGCACCCTGATGCAGAAGCGTTTATTGATGCCAAGATGACGGAAGGCAAGGTTACGGGTGCCAACGTATCCGTGAAGATTGACGATGAGTTTATGAAAGCGGCAACCGCCGGCACTCCGTACATTCAGCAATATCCTATCAACAGCGATGATCCCAAGGTAAAGAAAGAGATTGACGCATCGGCCCTGTGGAAGAAGATCGTACACAATGCCTGGAAATCAGCTGAACCTGGCGTATTGTTCTGGGACACCATTTTGCGAGAATCAATTCCTGACTGCTATGCAGACCTGGGCTTCCGTACCGTAGCGACTAATCCTTGCGGTGAGATTCCTCTGTGTCCATACGACTCATGCCGCCTGCTCGCCATCAACCTCTACTCATACGTAGTGAATCCCTTTACCAAAGACGCTTACTTCGACTTCGACCTGTTCAAGAGACATGTCCAGCTGGCACAGCGTATCATGGATGACATCATCGACTTGGAGCTGGAAAAAATCGAGCTGATTCTGCAGAAGGTTGAGACAGACCCTGAGGATGAGGAAGTGAAACATACAGAGCTGGAGCTCTGGAAGAAGATATATAAAAAGAGCGGTATGGGACGCCGCACTGGCGTAGGCATCACGGCTGAAGGTGACATGATTGCAGCTTTAGGCTTGCGATATGGCACAGAAGATGCGACATCTTTCTCTGAGCAGGTACACAAGACATTGGCGCTGAATGCCTACCGCTCATCCGTTGAAATGGCGAGAGAACGCGGTGCCTTTAAGATTTATGACTACAAGCGTGAAGAGAACAATCCGTTTGTCAAGAGGCTGGCAGAAGCAGACCCTGAGCTTTATGAAGACATGAAGAGATACGGAAGACGCAACATCGCATGCCTGACCATCGCCCCTACCGGTACGACCAGCCTGATGACTCAGACATCATCAGGTATCGAGCCAGTCTTCATGCCTGTATATAAGCGTCGTCGCAAGGTTAATCCTAATGACACGAACGTACACGTTGACTTTGTGGATGATACAGGTGACGCTTTTGAGGAATACATCGTGTTCCATCCAAAGTTCAAGACCTGGATGCAGGTAAACGGCTATGACCTCAACAAACGTTACACTCAGGAAGAGTTAGACCAGCTCGTAGAGAAGTCACCTTATTATAAAGCTACTTCCAATGACGTGGACTGGCTGATGAAAGTGAAGATGCAGGGACGCATCCAGAAATGGGTGGACCACAGCATCAGCGTCACCATCAACCTGCCTAACAATGTGGATGAAGCGTTAGTGAACCGCTTGTACGTAGAGGCTTGGCGTTGCGGATGCAAGGGATGCACCGTCTATCGTGACGGTTCCCGTGCCGGCGTATTGCTATCTACCAAGAAGGAGAAGAAGGAAGACAAGAAAGATCTTCAGCCTTGCCTGCAGCCTGCGGTAGTAGAGATTCGTCCGAAAGTACTCGAAGCCGACGTGGTTCGATTCCAGAACAACAAAGAGAAATGGGTGGCATTCGTAGGTCTGCTCGACCACTACCCCTATGAGATATTCACGGGTGTACTTGATGACGATGAGGGCATCATGCTGCCCAAGAACATCTCACATGGCCACATCATCAAGAATGTGGACGAGAACGGCAACAAGCGATACGACTTCCAGTTTGAGAACAAGCGTGGCTATAAGGTTACCATCGAAGGTCTCTCCGAGAAATTCAACAAAGAGTACTGGAACTATGCCAAGCTGATCTCAAGTGTGCTGAGATACCGTATGCCTATCGACCGGGTTATCCGTCTGGTAGGACAGCTGGAGCTCGACAGTGAGAGCATCAACACATGGAAGAACGGTGTAGAAAGAGCCTTGAAGAAATATATTGTGGATGGAACTGTTGCCAAAGGTCAGGTTTGCCCTAACTGCGGAAGTGAGACACTCGTATATCAGGAAGGTTGCCTGATTTGCACTACATGTGGCGCATCCAGATGCGGTTGACCCACTTTTTTTGACTTTTTTCACGTCACGAGTAAAATATCTTCGCAATAGCTGCAAGATTGTGCAAAAAAATTAATATAATTGCATAATCATTGTAGCTATTGTGTTTTTATGAGACTAAGATTTAATATCGAGTATCGTACCCAATGGGGCGAAGAAGTAAGAGTTGTAGGCAATATGCCTGAACTTGGCAACGACAACCTGGAACAAGCCGTTGCGCTTACCACAGCGGATGGCATCAAATGGTCAGCCGATCTGGAGGTAAAAGTCAGTTCCACCAAGCTCATCAGGTATCACTACCTGATTGGGCGTGGCAAAGAAACCGTGCGTGAGGAATGGCATGCTTTCCCCCGGATTCTGCATGCGCATAACCTGAAAGGGAAAATCTACACTTTGATAGATAGCTGGAAGGACCTGCCCGAGCAGAGTTACCTCTATTCTTCTGCCTTCACAGAAGCATGGACTGCACATAACAAGCGTAGCCAGGGACTCCCTACTCCTGCCAAGGGAATCGTCATCAAGGCATATGCGCCAAGTAAGTCAGACTTACGCCTTGCCATTTGTGGCAACCAGGAAGCGTTCGGCAACTGGGATCCGACACAGGCGATGATCATGAGCGACACCTATTATCCAGAGTGGCAGGTTGAAATAGATGTCAACAAGCTGCACTTCCCCATTGAATATAAGTTCGTCTTTGTGGATGGCAAAACCAGAGAGCTGGTGGCTTGGGAGGACAACCCCAACCGTTATCTGGCTGACGCTGAGCAGGAAGAGAAAGAAACGGTGGTCTATGGAGACCGTTACGCCGCTTTTAACTTCAACGAATGGAAGGGAGCTGGTGTTGCCGTTCCAGTATTCTCCTTACGCTCTGAAGGCAGCTTTGGTGTAGGCGACTTTGGCGACCTGAAGCTGATGATCGACTGGGCTGCAAGGACACACCAGAAGATGGTTCAGATTCTGCCTATCTATGACACCACCATCACCAAGACTTGGACAGACTCCTACCCTTACAACAGCATCTCCATCTATGCCATTCATCCGATGTATGCAGACCTGCGTCAGATGGGAGAGCTTCATAGAGACAAACAGGTTACGTTTAAGAAACTGAAAGAACAACTGAACGCATTGCCACAGATTGACTATGAAGCAGTCAACAACGCCAAGTGGAAATACTTCAAGCTGCTGTTCGAGCAAGACGGAGAGAACACGATGGCTACCAAGGCATTTGCCACCTTCTTCATGAACAACCGTAGCTGGCTGGTACCTTATGCAGCATTCAGCTACCTGCGCGACAAATATGGTACGCCTAACTTCCGCGAATGGCCTGAATATACGAAATATGATGCTAATGAGATTGCCAAACTATGCAGTCCGGACAGCAAGATTTTCCCCAAAATAGCCATCTACTATTATATCCAATACCATCTTGACCGCCAGTTGGCTGAGGCATCCAGACATGCCCGCAAGCAAGGGGTGGTGCTGAAGGGTGACATACCTATCGGCATCAGCCGTAACAGTGTGGAGGCATGGACCGAGCCTCATTACTTCAACCTCAACGGCCAGGCTGGCGCTCCGCCTGATGATTTCTCCGTAAACGGTCAGAACTGGGGATTCCCTACCTACAACTGGGATGTGATGGAGAAAGACAATTACGCCTGGTGGATGAGACGGTTCCGCAAGATGAGCGAGTATTTTGACGCATACCGCATCGACCACATCCTGGGCTTCTTCCGTATTTGGGAGATGCCGATTCATGCCGTTCACGGCTTGCTGGGACAGTTTGTACCTTCATTGCCGATGAGCCGCGAGGAGATAGAGAGTTTTGGACTGAAATTCAACGAGGATTTCTTCACCAAGCCATACATCCACGAGCGTTTCCTGCATGAGATATTTGGAGAGCGCACTGACTATGTGAAGCAGACTTTCCTGAAGCCATCCAATACATACGAGGTTTATGACATGAAGCCGGAGTTTGCAACCCAACGGGCAGTAGAGGCACATTTCGCAGGCAAGACAGACCCCGGGAGCGTGAAGATTCGCGAAGGTCTTTACAACCTCATCAGCGATGTACTGTTCCTCCGTGACCGCCAGGATGCCAACCGTTTCCACCCCCGCATCAGTGTGCAGAATGACCACATCTACCAAACCCTGAGCGAGGCAGACAAGCAGGCTTTCACCAATCTGTACAACCACTACTACTACCAGCGTCACAATGAGTTCTGGCGTGAGCAGGCCATGAAGAAACTACCACAGCTCACCCAATGTACCAATATGCTGGTATGTGGCGAGGACCTGGGTATGATTCCAGACTGCGTGCCAACCGTGATGAACGACCTGCGCATCCTGTCTTTGGAAATCCAGCGCATGCCTAAGGAGTTAGGTAAGGACTTCGGTGACCCTGCGGCATATCCTTACCGTTCCGTTTGCACCATTTCCACACACGATATGTCAACCTTGCGTGGCTGGTGGGAGGAAGACCCGCAGACTACTCAGCGTTATTACAACAACATGATGCACAAGACTGGCTTTGCTCCTGCTACCGCAACCCCACAGATTTGCGAGGAAATTCTGAATGCACATCTGCAAGGCAAGTCGATGCTCTGCGTTCCATCGCTGCAAGACTGGCTCTCAATCGACGGAGAGATTCGAGTGCCCGACGGACAAGACGAGCGCATCAACATTCCTGCCATCGTGAAGCACTACTGGCGTTACCGCATGCATCTTACCTTAGAGTCACTGCTGGCTAACGACAAGTTCAACGACAGGATTGTGAAACTGATTACTGACTCTGGCAGAGACTGAAAGCCATGCAAAGTCAGATTATATTGAGAGACATGCATTTCATTGCTTATCACGGAGTTCTTCCCCAAGAATCCGTGATAGGCAATGAGTATGTCGTCAACCTGACCCTCTCTGTAGATATCCACAAAGCGATGCAGACCGATGACCTCAACGATACCGTCAACTATGCTGAAGTCTATGAGACAGTAAAAGCCGAGATGCTGCAACCGTCCAAGCTGATAGAGCATGTCGCCGGTCGCATTGCCCACCGCCTATTGGATGATTTCCCTCCAATAAAGTCTGTAGAAATCCTGTTAGAGAAACTTAACCCTCCTATGGGAGCAGACATCCACAGTGCAGCCGTTCATCTCACCTTGCCTTAGCACAAGTCTGAGAACTTGCGCTTTGCTTGCATGTAATAGGTTTTGAGAATGCTTTGGCTCCAAGGCTTCAACGCTGGTTCTAAGACAGCTGACACCATATTCATATTTCGGGAGATAAAGAAATCAGGACGCATCCGGTGATAAGCCCTGCGAGCCTGCCATATAGCCTTTGCGTTAGAGAAACGGCCTTTCAGGATGAAAGACAAAGCTGCCAGATAATCCAGGAAGCAACGCCAATACATCACACGGTACAACTCATTGTCTGAAGTGTTCTTATACAGCATCAGGAGATTGTTACGGAAATTCAGGAAAGTCTTCTTGGGGTTCTCGCGCTTCAAGGTAGCGGCTCCCACATGATAGACCACGCTCTGAGGAAGACACCAGACTTGCCTGCCCCTGGCATTCAATCGCCAGCAGAGGTCAATCTCCTCCATGTGAGCGAAGAAGCGGGCATCTAATCCACCAGCCTCACGATAATCTTTCAAACGGATAAACAATGCTGCGCCTGTAGCCCAGAAAACCTGTAAGGGCTCGTCATATTGCCCTTGGTCTTGCTCCAGCGTATTGAAAATACGCCCTCTGCAGAACGGATAGCCAAAACGGTCGATAAAGCCGCCTGCGGCTCCGGCATATTCAAAGCTTCCACGATGATGATAACTGCGAATCTTAGGTTGGCATGCCGCCACTTCAGAATGAGCGTCCATAAAGCTGACCAACGGAGTGAGCCAATGTTCACTAACCTCCACATCAGAATTCAGCAGCACTACATACTCAGCCTCAACCTGTTCGAGCGCACGGTTATACCCCTCGGCAAAGCCATAGTTTCTTTTCAGACTGATGACCTTAACGGTCGGGAAGTCTGCTGCCAGCATGGAAAGCGTATCATCCTCAGAACCGTTGTCTGCAACGTAAACCACTCCCTCACCTTCGCTGCACTTCAGTACAGAAGGCAAGAACGAACGGAGCATCTCCCTGCCGTTCCAAGTCAATATCACAATCGCGACTTTACACATCCCTCTTTATTTTCCATCGTTTATGACTCCAGAACCAGTAAGGAGGATCCCGACGGATGGTTTGTTCCAACAGGCGGGCAAAAGCCTCCGTTATCTCACCATCCTTGGTCTCTTTAGGAGCATCCGTTATCAGTTCAAAACGAACAGTGCAGAACCCTCGTTTCGCGCGATGGATATCCGCATATATCACACTCATATCAATCATCTTAGCCAGCTTCTCGGCGCCGTCCATGAAAACGGTATCCTGATTCAGGAAGGTTGTCCAGTATTTTGCCTCCGTCTTGTTTGGCGACTGGTCGGTAATAAATCCCACGCCAAACCTTTCACCTTCCTTGTGCATTTTGACAAGTGTGCGTACAGTAGCATGTTTCGCCACATTGACACCCCCGTATTTCGCCCTTATCCGTTGCAACATCATGTCGATATAATGATTATGCAAAGGCTTGTAAATATGGATGATGGGATATTCCTCCGGCACAAGCAGCTTGAGGTTGATGAGCCATTCGAAGTTGGCGTAATGAGGTATCAGCAAGGCGATATTGCCACCACGCTTCGCCACATCTGTAAACACTTCCAGGTTATCATACCTCATGCGTCTTTTGATCTCCTCAGATGACAACCTGGCCAGTTTGACCTCTTCCACCATATAGTCGCAAATATAATGGTAGAACTTGCGTTCTATTTCCTTCAGCTCCTGACTTGTTTTCTCCGGAAATGAGTTACGCAAGTTGGCCTGCACCACTTTCTTGCGATAGCCAATCACGTGTCTCAACAATACATACAGGCAATCTGATATCGCATATAAAAGGCTGAAAGGCAACAGCGACACCAGATAAAAAGCCGCATAGGCAAACCAGTAGCTGAGAATCTTCATAGCAATATCCTTCCTTTTAAAGCATCACGGGTCCCGTTCATTTCCTGAAGCTTGACCGTCACGATGTGGTTATCCAGATCCGGACGGTTCTCCACCTCCACGCGTATGTAGTTAGGAGTAAATCCGTGCATGGGTTGCCCTGCCTTCGATTTCTCCAGCAAGACAGGCATCTCCACCCCAATGAAACGCTGATAAAAGGCTTGCGTCTTCTCATCAGAAAGCTCGAGCAAACGCTGACTGCGTTCATGCTTTACCTGTGGAGGCACCACATGGTCAATCTGCAAGGCCTTGGTGCCCGGTCGTTCTGAATAGCTGAACACATGCAACTGTGTAACATCCAGCCCTTTGATAAACTGATAAGAATCCTCGAAGAACCCGTCAGTTTCACCACGGGTTCCCACCATCACGTCAACGCCTATGAAACAATGGGGCATCAACTCTTTGATACGCTCTATCTTGTGAGCGAACAAAGCCCTGTCATAATGCCTGTGCATCAGTTTCAGCACCTCGTCACAACCAGATTGCAGCGGGATATGGAAATGCGGCATGAATCGTTTGGAATGAGCCACGAAATCAATGATTTCATCAGTCAGCAAGTCTGGCTCTATGGAGGATATACGATACCGTTCAATACCTTCCACTTCATCCAGAGCCTTAATCAAATCCAGGAAGTTCTCCCCAGTAGTCTGCCCGAAGTCGCCTATGTTAACGCCTGTGATGACAATCTCCTTGCCTCCTTCAGCAGCTGCCTTGCGTGCGTCCTCCACCAGCGAGGCTATACTACCGTTACGGCTTCTGCCACGGGCAAACGGGATGGTACAATACGTGCAGAAATAGTTGCAGCCATCCTGAACCTTGAGGAAAAAGCGGGTTCGGTTTCCCCTGGAGCAAGAAGGAGCAAACGAGCGTATATCTTTCAACTGAGAGGTAAACGCCTCCCCACCCTCATGATGCTTCGACAAATCACCCAGGTATTTCAGCAGATCCTTCTTCTGCTCTGCACCCAGCACCACATCCACACCGGGGATGCCAGCCACCGTCTCAGGTTTCAGCTGGGCATAGCATCCCATCACCACCATGAAAGCATGGGGGTGTTGCTTGTGCAGGCGATGGATAGCCTGACGGCATTTGCGGTCGGCCACCTCAGTCACGGAACAGGTATTCACAATACACACGTCAGCCTGCTCCCCACGTCTCGCATCACGTATGCCAGCCTCCTGCAGCATCCGGTTAATGGTAGCCGTTTCAGAGAAATTCAGTTTGCAGCCCAGTGTATAGTAAACCGCTTTCTTGTCCAGGAATATATGGTTATCTATCATGTCTCAGTTCCATAATACGCTACAAAAGTACGGTAAAAAATGCATTTTTCCTATTTTTAGAGAACAACGTATCGAAAAACTGACTACTTTTGCATCGGTTTTAATAGAAAGTATTGTTTAAAGCAAAAAGAAAATGAAAAAGATTGTATTTTTTGTAGCCGCTTTCGTGGCTATGTCTTTTGCCGCATGCGGTGGAAGCAACAACGCTAACAACGAGGAATCAGTGAAGAAAGAGCAGAAGGCCACTAAGCAGGACTCTATCGCTACTGCAGCTGCTAAGGCAGCAGAAGATGTAGCCAACAAGGCCGCTGAAAGCCTGGAATCAGTGAAGGAATCTGCCAAGCAGGCTGGTGAAGACCTGAAAAACGCTGCTGTAGAGAAGGCAAATGAAGTTACTAACGCCGCTAAGGATGCCGCAAACAAGGCTATCGACGATGCTGCCAATGCAGCTAAGAAGCAGCTGGGCGAGTAATTTGTTACAAGCTCATCTTTAATCATTAAAGTTTAAGTTTCACAAGTATCACTAAGCCATGAAGTAGTTCATGAGCTATCACAGTGGTACTTGTGTTTTTTATGCAGATAAATGTCCTTCGCCAAACAAAACGTTTCAAATCGGGTATAGGGGCATGACCGTTTGGGTATAGGCGAATGATCGTTTGGGTATAGGCGAACGGTTCCTTCCCCACGAGACATTCCTTTCTCTTAGGTGAGGGAGTTCTTTCTCTTACGTGAGAGAGTTCCTTTTCAGATACTAATAGTATCCCGTTTTTATGGGCAATAACGGTCACAAATGGT
>JAFUVZ010000006.1 GCA_017471185.1 Bacteroidaceae bacterium | reverse complement strand
TACCACCGCACATATAATGAGCCGCAGGTCTTACGGGGATATATTCTTTCGTAATGTCAATGCCGATAGACAGGCATTTCTTGTAGATGTTGGGGAAATGACGCTTAGTCTCTTCCGGGTCTTTATGAGTAACGTCTAAGCAGACATGGTCGATGCCGTGAATCTTCATCTCCTTATCGATGGCACGGGCCACGATGTCTCTCGGAGCTAACGACAGGCGTTCATCGTATTTCTCCATGAATGTCTCGCCGGTAGGCAGACGCAGGATGCCTCCGTAGCCTCGCATGGCTTCAGTTATCAGATATGCGGGATGTGTCTCACCTATATGATAGAGCGAAGTAGGGTGGAACTGGACGAACTCCATATCCTTCACCGTTCCCTTGGCACGATATACCATCGCCTCACCGTCGCCAGTGGCGATAATCGGGTTGGTAGTGGTCTGATATACGGCACCACAGCCACCGGTACACATCAGTGTTACCTTACTTAAATAAGTATCTACTTTTTCTGTATCAGGATTGAGCACGTATGCGCCATAGCACTCGATATTAGGAGTTCGGCGAGTTACAACACGCCCCAAGTGATGTTGTGTGATAATCTCCACAGCGAAGTGATTCTCCTTCACCTCAATGTCAGGGTTATTACGCACAGCCTCCATCAAGCCACGTTGGATTTCGGCACCGGTGTCATCAGCATGGTGAAGGATGCGGAATTCAGAGTGTCCGCCCTCTCGATGCAAATCGAAATTGCCGTCTTCCTTACGGTCGAAATTCACTCCCCACTGCACCAGTTCCTTAATCTGTTCTGGCGCATTCTTCACAACCTGCTCCACAGCCTTTCGGTCACTGATGAAGTCACCAGCTATCATGGTATCTTCAATGTGTTTCTCGAAATTGTCGAGCTCCAGGTTCGTCACACTCGCCACGCCACCTTGCGCATACTTGGTGTTGGCTTCATCAAGCGTAGTCTTGCAGATGATGCACACCTTGCCCTTCTTGGCACGTGCGATTTTCAACGCATAGCTCATGCCAGCCACGCCGGCACCGATAATCAGAAAGTCATATTTATAAATCATAAGGCATAAAAATTTCTTTGTTCGCACAAAAATACGTAACTTAGCGGCAAAATCAAATAAAAGATGAACAGAATTTTTCATGCACGCATCACTTTAGGGCAATATTTGTTTCTCTTGCTCGTTACGGGAGTGGCTTTTTGGTCATTGTGGAACAAGCAGGTCGTGATAGCTATCCTGGCGGTTGGGCTCTTGACAGTAAGCATTGAGAAACTCATACATACCACTTATACCGTTACGGCAGATGGTAACCTGGTGTTGTATTACGGCAGGTTTTTGAAGAGCAAGACCATAGCAGTGAATGATGTCAGCGCTACTGAAACGGTTTGTTCAATGAACTTGTTTGGCTTCAGGCTGATGAGATGTGTACTGGTTCATCATGGAGATAAGGCAGAGGCGCTGATGCCGGTAAAGGAAGAGGAGTTTGTGAAATGCCTCCGTAAGGCAATGTGCTTACATAATAACATGGTAACAAAGTAACATTAAGGAAATTTCAATCATAAATCTGACTATAATTATGAAATATCAAGTAGCGATTATCGGTGGCGGGCCTGCAGGCTATACTGCTGCCGAAGCGGCTGGCAAAGCCGGGTTGAGCGTGGTGCTCTTTGAGAAGAAGAACTTAGGTGGAGTTTGTCTGAACGAGGGCTGCATCCCGACCAAGACCTTGCTTTACTCCGCCAAGACATACGACAATGCGGCTCATGCTTCCAAATATGCCGTGAGTGCAGGGGAAGTGAGTTTCGACCTGCCGAAGATTATTTCACGCAAGCAGAAGGTGGTGCGCAAATTAGTCTTAGGGGTAAAGGCGAAACTGACAGCTCATCAAGTGCAGATAGTGAATGGCGAGGCATATATTGAGGACAAGAATCATGTGCGCTGCGGAGAAGATGTGTATGAATGTGAGAACTTGGTTATCTGCACGGGTTCTGATACCTTTATTCCCCCTATCCCCGGGGTTGACAAGACTCCGTTCTGGACGCATCGTGATGCATTGGATAACAAAGAACTTCCTCAGTCGCTGGCCATTATAGGCGGTGGTGTGATAGGCATGGAGTTCGCTTCATTCTTCAATAGCTTGGGCGTTGAGGTGACAGTCATTGAAATGATGGACGAAATCTTAGGTGGTTTGGATAAGGAGATATCAGCCTTGCTCCGTGCGGAATATACTAAGAAAGGCGTGAAATTCCATTTGGGATCTAAAGTCACGTCTGTATCCTACGAGGCAGGTCTGGACATCAAGGTGTTCTTTGAGAAAGACGGAGTGATGGAGTGTGTTGAAGCTGACAAGCTGCTGATGAGCGTTGGGCGCAGACCTGTCACACAGGGCTTCGGGTTGGAGAACCTGCATCTGGAAACGGGTGAGCGTGGGCGCATCGTGGTGAATGAACAGATGCAGACCTCGGAGCTGGGCGTGTATGTGTGCGGTGACCTGACAGGCTTCTCGCTTTTGGCGCATACCGCAGTGCGTGAGGCTGAGGTGGCTGTGAATACGATTATCGGTAAAGCTGACTCCATGAGCTATAGGGCTATTCCAGGTGTGGTATATACCAATCCCGAAGTGGCTGGCGTAGGTATGACGGAAGAAGCCCTCCGGCAGAGCGGGCTTTCCTATCAGGTTGTGAAGCTGCCTATGGCATATTCCGGTAGGTTTGTGGCTGAGAATGAGGGTGTCAACGGTGTATGCAAATTACTCTTTGCTGCTGATGATACTTTGCTGGGAGCCCATGTATTCGGTAATCCTGCTTCTGAAATCATTACTCTGGCTGGTATGGCCATCGAGCTGAAACTGAAGAAGGATGCATGGAAGAAGATAGTGTTCCCACATCCTACGGTAGGAGAAATCTTCCGAGAGGCGTTATAAAACCGCATGATGAAAGGATATATTAGAAAGAATTGTTGTATTTTTGCAGCTGTTTCAATATTAAATGTAAGAAAGCAATGAAAAGTTATTTGATGAAATCAATCTCTTGTCTGGCAGTCTGCTCTTTGGCAGCACTGTCATCATGTACACAGAAGCAGGAGCCGGTGGGTCCGATTCTGTCTCATATCGACAATTCCATTCGTCCTCAGGACGATTTCTTCGAGTATGCTAACGGAACTTGGTTCAAGCAGCATCCTATACCGGCATCAGAGCAGAGCACAGGTATCTTTACAGCGGTAGATGATACTGTTCAGGCTCAGGTTTATCAGATTTGTCTGGAGGCTTCCTCTACTGAGAATCCAAAAGGCAGCAACAAGCAGAAGATAGGCGACCTCTATGCGTCAGGTATGGACAGCGTGGCACTGAATGCTAACGGCATCAATGAGCTGAAGCCTGAGTTTGAGAAGATTGATGCCATGAAATCATTGGCTGACCTCCCTGCAACATTGGCTTATCTGCGTACAATTGGTGGCGGTGGATTCTTCTATCTCGGTGTGTCTCAAGATGATAAGAACAGTAATGAGAACTCTGTGGGCTTGAGTCAAGGAGGATTGAGCTTGCCAGACCGTCGTTTCTATGTGGATGAGGATGAAAAGTCGGTTGATATCCGTGCCAAGTTCGTTGCCTATATGAACGGTTTGTTCAAGACGATGGGTTATGCTGATGCTGACGCAAAGGCTTCTGCCGATAAGGTGATGGCTTTGGAAATGGCATTGGCCAAAAGCTCTCGTAAAACGGAAGATACCCGTGACCCGTTCAAGAACTACAACAAGATGTCTGTGGCGCAGGTAAGCAAGCTGACACCTGCATTTAACTGGAATGCTTACCTGGATGCTATGGGACTGAATAAGGTGGATAGCATCGTGGTGGGTCAGCCGGAATTCTTCACTGCTCTCAACGGACATCTCAAGCAGTTTGACATCAAGGTACTGAAAGACTATCTCAAGGTGGGCTTGCTGGATGGCTATGCCAACTACCTGAGTGATGATGTTTATATGCAAAGCTTCAATTTCTACTCCAAGACCTTGCGTGGTGTGCAGGAGCCTCGTCCTCGTTGGAAGCGTGTGGTGGATGTGACCAACCGTGTATTGGGTGATCTGGTAGGTCAGGTATATGTGGCTGAATATCTGCCAAAGGGTACGAAAGAGAAATTTGTCGAGATAGGCAATGCCATCAAGGCGGAGTTTGAGAACCATATCAAGAACCTCGACTGGATGAGCGAGCCTACCAAGGAGAAAGCGCTGAAGAAGCTGGCAGCAGTAAACATGAAACTGGCTTATCCAGATAAGTGGAAGGATATGAGTGAACTGGAAATCACGCGTGATTCATACGTTCGTAACATGATGAACTATGCCGGTTGGAACTTCAAGCGTATGATCAGCCGTTATGGTCAGCCTGTAGATCGTTCAGAATGGCACATGCAACCTCAGACCTATAACGCTTATTACAGTCCTTCTAACAATGAGATCTGTATCCCTGGCTGTAACATCATCGTGCCTGGTTTCGACGGTCGTATGCCTGATGACGCTATTCTCTATGCTATCATCGGTGGCAGCACTTTCGGCCATGAGGTGACTCACGGCTTTGATGACACTGGCTGCAATTATGATGCTGAAGGTAACCTCAGTAACTGGTGGACAGACGAGGATAAGGCAAAGTTTGAAGCAAAGACCAAGATGATTGTGGAGCAGTTCAACAATTATGAGGTTGTGGATGGTCTGCATATCAACGGTGAGAATACACAAGGTGAGAACATCGCCGACTTAGGTGGTCTCATCATGGGCTTCGAGGCTTTCAAGAAGACTGACCAGTATAAGAACAACGTGATTATCGGTGGCTTCACTCCTGCTCAGCGTTATTTCTTAGGGCACGCTCAGGCTTGGATGATGCAGTTCCGTCCTGAAGCTTTGGCTACCCGTGTAAAGAGTGACGAGCATGCTCCTGCCAAGTGGCGCGTACTGGGTCCGCTCTCCAATACCGTTGAATTCTATGAAGCTTTCGATGTGAAGGAAGGCGACAAGATGTGGCGTCCTGAAGACAAACGAGTTAAGATTTGGTAGTTGAAGAAGGCGATTCTTATATGGCTATTAGCATTTCCTCTCTTGGTGATTGCCCAAGAGAGGGATGCTATTGACTTTCGCCTCGATTCTTTGATTCAGGCCAAGATGCCTAAAGGCGGGCAAGTGGGTGTTTCCGTCTTTGACTTAGAAAATGGGCAACAACTATATTCCTATCAGGGTGACAGGCTTTGTCGTCCGGCTTCCACGCAGAAGCTCGTTACGGCTATCACTGCCTTGAATCAATCAAGGGGATTGGAACCTTTCCGCACAGAGGTGTGGTATAAGGGTGAGATAGCCAATGATACGCTTCGTGGTGATATATATATAATAGGTGGAATGGATCCGGAGCTGATGGAAACGGCCGTTGATACTTTGATAGACTTGACTGCAGCTCTGCCGTTTCATGTGCTTGATGGGCAGGTTTACGGTGATGTGTCGATGAAAGACTCTCTCTATTGGGGTAAGGGCTGGTTATGGGATGATAATCCAGAGAGTTTCCAACCTTATCTCTCTCCGTTGATGATGAACAAAGGTGTTGTGAAAGTAACGGCCATACCATCGGAACCAGGAATGCCAGCCTCTTTGGAGGTCAAGCCAAACTCTTCGTATTTCAACATCATCAACGAGACCAAGACCAAAGCTGCTTCGGCAGGTAAGTTTTCTCTGACTCGCGACTGGATGAATAATTCGAATGATATAATCGTAAATGGCAATATCACTGCCAGAAGAGTGGATGAGATAAATGTCTATTCTTCTCAAGACTTTTTCATGCACACTTTCTTAGAGAGGCTTGGCAACAGGATAACCATCTTGAATCCTTGGTATTCTTTTGCAGAGCTTCAGAAGAATGACTCTTGTCAGTTGGTGGCTGTTTATGAAACTCAAGTCTCTAAAGTCCTGCAGCAGATGCTGAAGGAAAGTGACAACCTCAACGCTGAGGCTATGTTTGTCAGATTAGGGGCGCAATCATCAGGGAAAAAACATGTTTCTGCTGATGAAAGCATACAGGCTGTTCAGGCTTTGGTGAGGAAGTTGGGATTGAATCCTGACGACTTCCGCATCGCGGATGGCTGTGGATTGTCGATGTATGATTATATCTCCCCAGACCTGTTGGTGGCATTTCTTTGCTATGCCTATGATGATAACCGCATTTTCCCTCATCTCTTCCGTGCCTTGCCGGTATCAGGCGTAGATGGAACCTTAAAAAACCGAATGCGCAAAGGCAGTCCTGCTTTCCAGCGTGTGCATGCCAAGACTGGCTCCTATACGGGAATCAGCACTTTGGCTGGTTATCTCGAGACTAACTCCAAACGCTACCTCGCTTTTGCCATTATGAACCAGAACCAGCTGAAAGCCAGTGAGGCCCGAGCCTTGCAGGATGCTATCTGCGAGCTACTGGCAGTTTCTGGATAACAAACTGAATCACCATTTTTCATGTCTCTTTACTAAAGTTTCGCAAGTGAATGAATATACTATTGAATAGCGCCCCGAAGGGGCAGAAAGCTAATAGCCCAGGGCATCGCCCTGGGTACAAGGATGCGGTTTGGTTCGCCCTGAAAGGGCAAAAGCCTTGCCTTGTTTTCATG
>JAFUVZ010000084.1 GCA_017471185.1 Bacteroidaceae bacterium | reverse complement strand
GTGTGTGTTTAATCAAAAAATCGAGATGACAAAATTCCAACAGGGAAATCTGTATCTCGTTAACACACTTTGACATTTGATTTAAGAATCTCTCCATCGTTAATTATACGTTGTGTAATTACTGACTGCAAAAGTACAAAAATAAATTCAAAAAAACGCAAATCTGTCGGAAAAAATAACGAAACTCACAGGGGGTCTGTCCCCCTGTGAACTCAAGGCCTGTCATCAGGGTTTACCCCGAAGGTATCAGACGGATATGCACCCATCTCAAACTCCAGCGTTCCGCCTTGCTGCAGATCCTTGAAATCGATGTACGACTTGCTGTATGGCTGTCCGTTCCAGCGGACCGACTGGATATAGAGATTCTCAGGGCTGTTGTTATGGGCGATGATATTCAGCGTCTTGTCGCCCATCCTGACATCAGCGTCATTCACAATAGGCGAACCGAACACATATCTGCCACCGGCTGGCTCCACCTGATAAAGACCGAGGGCAGAGAGCACATACCATGCCGACATCTGGCCCACATCCTCATTACCACAGAGTCCGTCAGGATCTACCCGATAAAGCGTGCTCATCACCTCGCGCAGACGTTGGGCTGCCTTCCAAGGCTGACCGACATAATTATATAAATATATGGTGTGGTGGCTCGGTTCGTTGCCGTGGGCATACTGCCCTATCAATCCGGTCACATCGCTCGCGGCATTCTCACCTAAGTAACTGTCCATGGTAAACAGCGAATCCAGTTTCTGGGCAAACGCCTGCTCACTGCCGAAGAGGTCTATCAAGCCATAGACATCATGCGGCACCAGCCACACATACTGCCAGGCATTGCCCTCTGTATAGTCTTGCTTGCCGGGAATGGCTTCGATGGGACTGAACGGCTCGTGAAACTTACCGTCTGACGACAGACCGCGCATGAACTTAGTCTGCGGGTCAAAGTATTTCTTGTAAGAGAGACTACGGTTATAGAAATAGTCGTAAGCGACAGAGTCGCCCAGCTGCTTGGCCACACGCGCCAAAGCACCGTCAGCCAACGCATATTCCAAACCTTTTGATACAGTTTCATTGGTCGGTTCCTTATCCCAAGGGATATAGCCGTATTTCTTCAGCAGACCGATAGAGCGTCCGTCAACCATCGCCGTCTGCTTCATCGCCTCTAAAGCCGCCTTGCCATCTACGCTGAAACCCTTCAGTACGATGTCAGCCAGGACAGGGATAGCGGGATTACCCACCATACAGTCGGTCTCATTGCCCACCAGATGCCATACCGGCAGCCTGCCCTGCTGCTCGCAGATCTTCAGGAAGGTCATCGCGAAGTCACGCTGCTTGTCGGGATGTATCAGCGTAGCCAACGGATGCGCGGCTCGATAAGTGTCCCAAAGAGAGAAGGTGGTATAGTTGGTGAAGTCAGCTTTCTGGTAAACCCTGCCGTCAGCACCGCGGTAGTCGCCGTTCACATCGTTGAAGAGCGACGGGGCGGTCATGGTGTGGAAGAGCGAAGTGTAGAAGATGACGCTTGCCTCCTCGTCCATATCCGCGCGTATCTTGCCTAACTGTTCGTTCCACTGTGTGTTAGCCTTCATCCATACCTCATCGAAATCCCATCCGGGGTTCTCGGTCTGCAGGTTCAGGCGCGCGTTCTCTACACTGACGGCAGACAGTCCCACCTTTGCCATCAACGGTTCGCTGCCTGCCTCAAAGGTCAGTACAGAGATGCTGTCGCCCTCTTGCTCCAGTGCAGTAAGTGGTTTGTTGAACTCAGCCACGAAGAAAAGCTTCTGGTCGGGTGCCCAACCCGAAGAATGGCGGAATCCCTCCACCATACGGTCACCCTGCTGCTGCAGTCCACATTCCTTCATACTGTCCCAGCCAATACCATGCTTGAGATTAATCACCAGCATCTGCGGCTCGTTGTCAGGATAGAAATAACGGTGAAAGCCCGTACGTGCCGTTGCCGTCAGTTCCACCTGTACGTCTGCCTCCTGCGTATGAACGGAATAATAGCCAGGCTCTGCCGTCTCCAGTTCATGGGTGAACTTATCGGTACGCTGGTCTGCCCGTGCCACAGGCAAGAAAGTAATGTCACCCAGGTCACCCACTCCCGTACCGCTGAGGTGCGTATGTCCGAATCCCACCAATACGGAATCAGAGTAATGATAGCCGGAGCACCAGTCCCAACCCTGCGTCTGCTGCGAGGGTCCCAGCTGCACAAATCCGAACGGCACGTTAGCGCCAATGAACACATGGCCATGTCCACCCGTACCGATGAACGGGTCCACATACTGCGTGAAGCTGTCTTCCCCGCCACTGGCAGCAGAAGACTGGGCGTTCATAGAGCACTGCACATGAACCAAGAGCAATGCCGCACACGCCATCAAGAATACCAGTTTTTTCATATTAATAGTTATTTAAATTTTATCATCCTACACCCAACACCATTCTCCATTATCCATTATTAATTACTAAAGTTTCGCAAGCATGCATATACGGCCTGAAAGGCCAGTAAGCCCCCAGCCCAGGGCGACGCCCTGGGCTATTAGCTTTCTGCCCCTTCGGGGCGCTATTCAATAGCATATTCATTCACTTGCGAAACTTTAGTTAATTATTAATTATTAATTCTTCATTCTCCTAAATCACCTGTTGAAGATTTCAAACGTCAGCTTAAAGCCAAACTGTCGTTTCTTCTGCGAAGCGAACGACATGAAGAATCCGAAATCAAACAGATGCGTACCGATGCCATAGCCCACCTCATAGTAAGGCTTCTGGTTTGGGAGGAACAAGGTATTGAAGTATATTCGCTCATTCATCACATATTTCAAGTACTTTGCCACATGCGGAATCACCAGGAACGGAGCCTGATAGGTGGCATGAAGCCTCAGATACTGGCGGGACGAGTTATAGATGTCTGATTGCAGCAGGTGGAACACACCGCCGATATCATCGCTCCAGCCGATAGGCAGATTATGACGGCGGAAACGCTCGAAGTCAATGAAGTACAGATGATCCTTGTAAGCGAAAGTACCTGCTCCGAAGCGCAGGTACAGCGTTCGCTGCAGGCCTAACGGCAAATCATCTTGAACATCCACCTCGAAACGGTCATAAATGGTGGAGTTCTTCCACACGCCTCCTATACCTTTCTCCCATTCAAAGATAAAGGTGGGATATGACGAGTGGAGGTTCACCTTGCGGGCTCCATCCATGTAATAATACTGTCCGGGCGTAAAGCTCACCCTCATCATGGGCGCGAAGCTCTTGTAAGTGCGGTTATAATCCTCGTTTCTGTTACCCGTAGCCGAACGGCGGTGCAGGTTCAGACCCAGGTCAAGCGTGAAGCCATTGAAGACCTCCCAGCTATGACTTATCTTGGCGTAAGTATGGTTGAAATATTCCAGATTCACCTCCGACAGGTCCACCTTCTCGCCACTCGTTGCCTCAATATCCTTCAGCACCTCATTGTTATAGACCTTGTCGCCATTACCCACCTCAAAATGCCAGGAAGCGCGTTTCTCAGGCCAGTAGTCGAAATAGCCCCTCACTAACCAGTAGAACTCCTTGTGCTTGAAGTTATAGCCTAAGCGAGGGGTAATCTCCAGCACACGGTCATGCACCATACGGCGTGTAAAGCGAAGGTCCATCTTATAGGAGATGCCGTTATGATGGCTATAGCCCAGCAACTGCGGGTTGAATATGGGCGATATGCGGAAATTCCCCACGTTTCTGACGAAGAAACGGCTTCGGCTCACCATCGCGTCACCCACATCGTTCCAGAACCGACGGCTCTTCCGCTTGGTCTGAGCCGTTGAATCGAGCGCATTATGAAACTGTTTGCTCACATATTCCGAATAAAGGTCTATCTCTTCGCCCGTCAGGCTGATGGGGCGCCTTTTCTGAAAGAACTCCATATCCCTGACCGGCGCCGTATTGTCGCCCCTCAGATTGTAATAGCGTGTAAGGTCATATTTATCCAGCCCTTGTTTCCTTAGTTCCTTCAATGTCTGGTGAGGCACTTCGTGAGAGATATCCCGGTAGGTCATCAATGCGGAATAATCTCCGTCAATACGGTTTCCCATGAAATGGAAGAATACCTTCAGCCTGTAGCTCATCGGCAGCATTTCCGTGTCAGTATCTACCCACCCCATGGTGACCGTGTTCTGGAAACGAAGCATCTCGTTACGCCCCTCGAAATACATCTCGCGCACGCTCCACGCGCCGTTGGTGACAATCAGATAGCCCTCCACCAGCTGATAGCTTGTCACTCTTGGCTTGAAACTCACCTTGTAATGCTGCTTGCCACTCACATGATATACGGAGTCGAGCGTATAGATATAATATCTGTCACCCTTCGGTGACAAAGGCGATATCAGCTTGTCTTGCAGCAGCATGTGGTTGTAGGGAGTGATGTGGAAGAGGTCGGAAAGTCGTCCGTCACCCTCAAAGAAACTGTTGGTGGTGCCCAATACCCCTTCGGTTTTCTGGTCATAGATGTCTGGTGAGGTGAAATGCACCTGGTTTAAGGTTTCGATGAAGAAGCGCCGCTGTCCGTTCTTACTGACGTGAAACATACCTGGTATCTGGTGATAGAACACATTCTTCTTCCTCACGTTCACCTGTCCTTTGATATACAGCTGCGCGTTATATTCTCTCACCGCCCCTGCTGTATCAGCAGCACGGTTTACGGTAAGGCGGATGATGCTGTCAGCCAGTACGTCAATAGGTTTATGCCGTTCCACACCGACTGCCGACACCGTCAGAGAGCATGCCAGCAACCATATCAGGCAGGCATAGAATCCTATTTTGCACTCATTTTTCATATTCCGAATAGCAAAAGTATAAATTTTATTCGTACTTTTGTGCCAGAATACACTAAAAAGATAAACCGATATGTCAAAAATGAGATTTTTCGCCTTGCAGGAACTTGCCAACAGAAAGCCGGTTGACGTGACGCTGCCATCAGACAAACTGACAGATTACTATGGCATCCACGTGTTCGACCAGCAGAAGATGCAGGAATATCTGCCCAAGGAAGCTTACAAGGCAGTGAAGGATGCCATCGAGAAAGGCAAGCCCATCAGCATCGAGACGGCTGACCTGATTGCCAACGGCATGAAGAGCTGGGCCAAACAACTGAACGTGACACATTACACCCACTGGTTCCAGCCTCTGACTGACGGCACAGCAGAGAAGCACGACGGATTCATTGACTTCGGTGAAGACGGTGACGTGATAGAGCGTTTCTCCGGTAAGCTGCTCATTCAGCAGGAGCCTGATGCTTCTTCATTCCCTAACGGCGGTATCAGAAACACCTTCGAGGCCCGCGGCTATACCGCCTGGGACGTTTCATCGCCAGCCTTTGTGGTGGATGATACGCTGTGTATTCCTACCATCTTTATCTCTTATACCGGCGAGGCTCTCGACTACAAGACTCCGTTGCTGAAAGCCCTGAGTGCCGTTGACAAAGCCGCTACCGCTGTTTGCAAGCTGTTTGACGAGAGCGTGGAGCGTGTATTCGCTAACTTAGGCTGGGAACAGGAGTATTTCCTGGTTGACCGTGCGCTGTATGATGCTCGCCCTGACTTATGTCTGACCGGACGAACCCTCATGGGCCATTCCTCTGCGAAAGACCAGCAGTTAGACGACCACTATTTCGGCTCTATCCCTGCCCGTGTGACTGCTTTTATGAAAGAGCTGGAGATAGAGTGCTACAAACTGGGTATTCCATTGAAGACACGCCATAATGAGGTGGCTCCTAACCAGTTTGAGTTAGCTCCCATCTTTGAGAACGTCAATCTGGCCAACGACCACAACCAGCTGGTGATGGACCTGATGAAACGCATAGCCGCCAAGCATAAGTTTGCCGTACTCTTCCACGAAAAGCCATTCAGCTCGGTAAACGGCTCCGGTAAGCACAACAACTGGTCGCTCTGCACCAATACGGGCATTAACCTGTTTGCCCCCGGTAAGAATCCACAGGGCAATATGCTCTTCCTCACGTTCTTAGTGAACGTGCTGATGATGGTGTATAAAAACCAGAACCTGTTGCGTGCCTCTATCATGAGTGCCACCAACAGTTACCGTCTGGGAGCGAACGAAGCGCCTCCAGCTATTCTGTCAATCTTCTTAGGCAAGCAGCTTACCGCCGTACTGGATGAGTTCGTAAAGCAGGACTACAGCAGCAAGAGCGGAAAGGAAGAGAGCCTGACGCTGAAATTAGGCATTGAGCGCATACCGGAGATTCTGCTCGATACCACAGACCGCAACCGTACTTCTCCGTTTGCCTTTACGGGCAACCGTTTTGAGTTCCGTGCGGTGGGTTCGTCAGCCAACTGTGCAGGTGCCATGATTGCCATCAATGCAGCCATGGCCAACCAGTTACAAGAGTTCAAGGCAACGGTTGACAAATTTATGGAAGATGGCATGAGCAAGACCGAGGCGTTGTTCCGTGCATTGAAAGAAGCCATTGTAGAATCTGCCCCCATACATTTCGAGGGTGACGGCTATTCTGACGAATGGAAACAGGAAGCTGCACGCCGTGGCTTGAGCAACATCAACAGCGTGCCCGAAGCACTGATGCACTATGAGAGCGAGCAGTCGAGGGCTGTCTTGATTGGCGAGCATATCTTCAACGAGACCGAGCTGGCAAGCCGTGTGGAGGTAGAGCTGGAGAAGTTCACAAAGAAAGTGCAGATAGAGAGCCGTGTATTAGGCGACCTTGCTCTTAACCACATCGTGCCTACTGCCGTGACTTATCAGAACCGCCTGCTGGAAAACCTCCGTGGATTACGAGAGGTGTTCGATGCACGAGAATATGAATCACTGAGCGCCGACCGCAAAGACCTGATACGCGACATTTCTTTCCGTGTGACAGAAATCAAGAAGTTAGTGAAGGGCATGACCGAGGCTCGCAAGAAGGCCAACCACATGGAGCATTATCAGGAGCGCGCTTTCGCTTACGAACAGGAGGTGAAACCTTATCTGGAGGAGATTCGTCAGCATATCGACAAACTCGAGATGGAGATTGACGATGAGATCTGGCCATTGCCAAAATACAGGGAACTGTTATTTACAAAATAAATACTTTTCCCTTTTGTGATCCGAGAATGGAGAATGGGAATTCTTTTTTACTATGAGTTTACATATTATTAAAGACAGTAACGGCCATATCTGGCGATATGGGCTGAAAAAATGCCTCACGGGAAAAATATTTGTCCCTCACGAGGGACAAAAAAATCTCTCGTGAGGGACGAAAAAAAGGGTAAATGGAGAGGGACTAATGACAGGAGGTCACAAAAATAGTTTTTTCCTTATCAGATAAAAAGAAAAAACGGGGATAGCAAAGACCTCCGAAAGCATTACATCTTCTCCATCGCTTGCTCTAAATCTGCGATAATATCTTTGACATTCTCTATGCCAACGGACAGACGAATCAAATCAGGAGCCACACCAGCTTCACGGAGTTGTTCGTCACTGAGCTGACGGTGAGTATGACTGGCCGGATGAAGCACACAGGTACGTGCATCTGCCACATGGGTAACAATCGCTACGAAATCAAGGTTATCCATAAAACGTACAGCATCCTCTCTGGTACCTTTCAAGCCGAAAGCAATCACGCCACAGGAGCCATTAGGCAGGTATTTCTGAGCCAGTTCATAATATTTGTTGCCGGGTAATCCGCAATAATTCACCCATGCTACCTTTGGATTCTCTTGCAGCCATTCAGCCACCTTCTGGGCATTCTCACAATGGCGTGGTACACGCAGATGCAGGGTTTCCAAACCTAAGTTCAGCAGGAAGCAGTTCTGAGGCGCCGGAATAGAACCCAAGTCGCGCATGAGCTGGCTCACTAATTTGGTAGCGTAAGCTTTCTTGCCGAATGCCTTGGTATAGGTCAATCCGTGGTAGCTGTCATCTGGCGTTGTGAGTCCGGGGAACTTATCCGCATAAGCATCCCAGTCGAAATTACCACTGTCCACAATCGCTCCACCAACCTGAGTAGCATGACCATCCATGTACTTAGTAGTGCTATGTGTCACGATATCACACCCCCATTCAAATGGACGGCAGTTGATTGGTGTAGCGAAAGTATTATCTACAATCAGAGGCACACCATGCTTATGAGCTATTTTTGCAAAGCGCTCGATATCAAAGACATTGCCACCAGGATTAGAGATTGTCTCACCAAAGAAACACTTGGTATTAGGACGGAAAGCAGCCTCTATCTCCTCATCACTCCAGTCGGGATCCACGAAAGTACACTCAATACCGAGCTTCTTCATGGTTACGCCAAAGAGATTGAATGTACCACCATAGATGGTGTTTGAGGTGATGAAATGGTCACCAGCCTGACAGATATTGAAAACGGCATAGAAGTTAGCAGCCTGGCCAGATGATGTCAGTACACATCCCACACCGCCTTCCAGTTCGTTAATCTTGGCAGCCACTGCGTCATTGGTAGGATTAGCCAGACGTGTGTAGAAATAGCCATCTGCCTTGAGATCAAACAAATCAGCCATTTCTTCGGTTGTGCTGTACTTAAACGTCGTACTCTGATAGATAGGCAACACACGTGGTTCACCATTCTTGGGCTTCCATCCACCCTGAACGCAAATCGTCTCGAGATTCTTCTTCATATTTTACTATTATTATTTGTTTTCTGATAAATCGTTGGCAAATTTACGGAAATATTCTTTATCTTTGCACACAATTAAATAAAAACTGATGATAAGATGGAAAAAGTAGTAAGCGGGATTCGTCCTACAGGCAACCTTCATTTGGGCAATTATTTCGGAGCGGTTAAGAGCTTCGTAGCTATGCAAAGTGATTATCAATGTATGTTCTTCATTGCAGACTGGCACTCACTGACCACCCATCCGAAGCCCGAAAACATACAGAGCAGCGCCCGCACAATCCTGGCAGAATATCTGGCTTGCGGCATAGATCCGCAGAAAGCCCCTATATATGTACAAAGTGACGTAAAAGAAACATTAGAGCTATATCTCTACCTGAACATGAACACTTATCTGGGCGAGCTGGAACGTGTGACGACATTCAAGGAAAAAGCCCGCAAGCAGCCCGACAACGTGAACGCAGGCCTGCTTACCTACCCTACGCTGATGGCAGCCGATGTGCTACAACACAGAGCCCACAAGGTGCCAGTAGGCAAGGATCAGGAACAGAACATGGAGATGATGCGTAAATGTGCGCGTCGCTTTAATAACATATATGGTGTGGAATTCTTTCCAGAGCCCCAGAACTTCTATTTCAACGCTACGGCACTGAAAGTTCCCGGACTGGACGGCAGCGGTAAGATGGGCAAGAGTGAGGGCAACTGCATCTATCTGCGTGACGATGACAAGACCATACGCAAGAAAGTGATGAAGGCTGTAACCGACAATGGGCCTCAAGAGCCTAACAGCCAGCGTCCTGAAGTAATAGAAAATCTGTTCACCTTCCTGAAAATTGCATCAGCACCAGAGACCTATCAATACTTTGACGAGAAATGGAACGACTGCTCTCTGCGCTATGGCGACCTGAAGAAACAGATAGCTGAAGACCTGGTGAAGATCGTGGCTCCTATACGCATGAAGATTGAGGAATACAGTGCCAATACGGAGCTGCTCGATAAGATTGCCCGTGAAGGCGCTGAAGCTGCACGCCAAAGTGCTGCCGATACACTAAAAGAAATAAGAAAGATTATAGGATTCAGAGTATATTAAACTCTCAACTGGTTTTATAACAACAGTTTATATTCAGGAGCATTACCTAAGGGTAAGCTCCTGAAGTTGTTTTAAGGAGCCATTGAAGATATTCAAATCCACTTTTTCCTTGATACCGGGAACTGTTCCAGCATCAGTATGCTGCCAGAAATCCCATCTGCCCTGGTATCTCACAGAGTCCACATAATAGTGGGCAATCCAATAGGGATAACGATTGAAAACAGTGTCACTGAGGTATTTCTCCTTGAATTTATAACTGGCATACAGAATAGGTGTCACGCCATAATAAGCTTCCACCACTTCCAGCCAAGTCTTCACGCTCCGGGTGAACTGCCGGTGTTCGTTTCGTTTGGGAGAGACCTCCACATCCAGCACAGGAGGCAGGTCGCCTGGTAGCAGCTTGACCCTGTTGATAAAGAACTGTGCCTGCTTACGGGCATCAGTAGTAGGAATGAAATAGTGATACGCTCCACGGATAAATCCATAATCTTTGGCCCGCTGGAAGTTATCATCAAAGGTTTTGTCCACCAAGTCCCCACCTTCAGTAGCTTTCAAAAACATAAAACGGATGGGGAACGCATCGTTTTGAGTAGGGGCTAACTCCTGCCAATCAATAGCACCTTGATAGTGAGAAATATCGATGCCATGCACATTATAATCATTGGGCAGGCAGACACCATAGCCTTTATACCCATAACAAGGTTTCCAACGGAAACTGTAGGGATTGACAAAGAAGACATAGAAGGCCAGAACAAGGGCTAAGACGATGCCGATGGCTATGAGGTTACGCACCCATACCTTAGGTTCGCTGGCTTTCTTCTTGCGTTTTCTCTTGACCGGTTTCTTTTTGGATGTCCTCTTCTTTTCTGTCATGATGGTAAAGAGAGACTTTCTGCACATGCAGAAAGTCTCTCGCAACACAATATATTATTAATAAGGTGTATCAAGCCTTCTCAAGCTGCAAAGTCTTGGTCGGCTGGTCGCAAACCTCAGACGGGCCAAAATACTGGATAGGACCAGGATAAACGAAAGCAGTCTCCTTAGCCCACTCGGCACGATGAGCAGCCAATGTCTTGAATGGCTTGCCGTTCAGGTCAACCAATGCCTTACGGATAACCGGCTTCATCTCACCGTTACGACGCTCCATATTGAACATCATCGTGATAGGAATACCACCGGCAATCCACTGCTCTGCAGGAGCTGTCAGGTTCTTTACAGATGCCATGTAGCCAGTCTTGCCATTAGCAATTAGTACAGAAGCGGTGAAGCCCAGCGAATAACAGTAGTCTGCGTCGAAGTTAGAAGGAGCAGCGCAACGGCCTTCATAACCGAAGAAATGATGCAGAGCAGAGAACTTGCCTACATACTTACCTTCCTTCTTCCAAGCAGCCAGCTTGTTACCAACCATCTCGCTCAGCAGTTTCTCAGTCTCAATCAGAGATACCTGCACGTTTCCATGAGGATCACGCTCCAGTGACAGCTGACGAGCAACGCCCTCTGGCAGAGATGCGTAGATGTCTGCATTAGCCTTTGACAGATGGTCGATGATGTACTGACGCTGCTGGTTAGCAGGCACCTCAGCGAACTCAGCACCCTTCGCGGCCAGCAGGTCATTCAGTTCAGCGATCAGACGCTTCATAGCCGGGATGAACTCAATCAGACCTTCAGGAATCAATACAGTACCGAAGTTGTTGCCAGCAGCAGCACGGTCAGCCACAGTCTTAGCGATATCGGTCACGATGTCATCCAATGACAGATCCTTAGCCTCAACCTCCTCAGAAATAATGGTGTAGTTAGGCTGAACCTGCAGAGCGCACTCAAGAGCGATATGAGATGCAGAACGTCCCATCAGCTTGATGAAGTGCCAGTACTTGCGAGCTGAGTTACAGTCGCGCTCGATGTTACCGATAACTTCAGAATAAGTCTTGCAAGCGGTATCAAAACCAAATGACGTCTCAATCTGGTCATTCTTCAAGTCACCGTCGATAGTCTTAGGGCAGCCGATAACCTGGATACCATAGTTCTTGGCAGCATAATACTCAGCCAGCACACAGGCGTTGGTGTTAGAGTCGTCACCACCGATGATAACCACAGCCTTGATGTTGAGTTCCTTCAGGATTTCCAGACCTTTCTCAAACTGGTCAACCTTCTCCAGCTTTGTACGGCCAGAACCGATGATATCGAAACCGCCTGTATTGCGGTACTCGTCAATCACATCAGCAGTCAGCTCGATATACTTATGGTCAACCAGACCACCAGGACCCATCAGGAAACCGTACAGACGGTTAGCCGGGTTCAGCTTCTTAAGTCCGTCAAACAGACCAGACATCACATTATGACCACCAGGAGCCTGGCCACCTGACAGGATGACACCCACGTTCATTGGAGCGAACTCAGCAGCCTCAGCAGCGTTCTCAAACTTGATCAGAGGCATTCCGTAAGTGTTAGGGAACAGCTTCTTGATCTCTTCCTGGTCAGCAACAGACTGAGTAGGCTCGCCGGCAACAGCCTTTACATTACCTCTCAGCGCCTTAGGCAGTTTGGGCTGATAGGCAGCCCTTGCGATTTGCAATGCACTTTTTGTCATTTTTCTTTCTATATAAAATTTGTTTACACGATTTCGGACTGCAAATATCGCTATTTTTCAGCAGATATGCAAATAAATATGTCCATGTTATGACGGTATTTAGAAATATTTTATTATCTTTACACCTGAATCCAAATAATCAATTTACAGGAGGGAATTAAAATGGCTAAAAGAAAAGACCTGAAACAGTTTGTGAACGAAGTAACAAGCGCTTTATTTGCTGAATGCCTGGCCGCCAAGCTTTACATCAAGGGTGTGAATCCTCACATGGCGGATGAAGTATTGACCGACATCCTGAAAATGCAGGATGAGTTTTTAAGTCGTATCAGTCACACGGAACCTGGGAACGTGAAAGGTTTCTACAAACATTTTCATGCTGAATTCGACCAAAAGGTTACCGAAATCATTGACGCAATCGACAAATTAACATTAGCGGATAAATAATGAAAAAAAGTCTTTTCAGATTTATCTATTTCAAACTACTGGGATGGAAGACAAACTTTACCGTCCCCATCGAAAACAAATGTGTGATTTGTGTAGCCCCACATACCTCGAACTGGGATTTGTTCGTCGGTAAACTATTGTGGGGCGCCCTGGGAAGAGACACCAGTTTCCTGATGAAGAAAGATTGGTTTTTCTTCCCATTGGGTATTGTATTCCGTTGGATGGGAGGAATTCCTGTTGACCGAAGCAAGAAGACCTCTCTGACGGAACAGCTTGCCACACTCTTTCAGGAACGCCAGCAGCTGACAATGGCCATAACCCCAGAAGGTACAAGGAAGCGGAATCCAAACTGGAAAAAGGGGTTTTATTATATCGCCTTGAATGCCCATGTTCCCATCATGTTAATCGGACTGGACTATAGCCGCAAGCTGGTTGAGTGTACCCGGACATTCATTCCGACAGGCGATTATGATAAAGACATTATAGAAATTAAACAGTATTTCAAGGATTACAAGGGGAAACATCCCGAAAACTTTACGATATGAGGATGAACTTGACATCACAGATTACGCTGAATCACGTGAACGTGAAGTATTACAAGCCGAAGAACGCATTTGAGCAATCAGTGCTGACACGGCTTGAGAAGATTCCTACCTATATTTACGAGAACGCTGACGAAGCGTCTTGCCTGATTGCTAAAGAGATAGCGGAGACTATCCGGCTGAAGCAAAAGCAGGGCAAACGCTGTGTGATGGTACTGACGGGCGGAGCAACCCCAAGGCAACTGTATGCAGAGCTGGTGCGTCTGTATCAGGAAGAAGGATTGAGTTTCAGCAATGTGACGGTATTCAACCTGTATGAGTTCTATCCGCTCGAAAAGAATCCTATCTACAGTAATCTCAAGGCGTTGCATGAAATGCTGCTGAATCATGTCGATATAGACCCACAGCAAGTTTACAGTCCTTCAGGCACGCTTAGTCAGAACGACATTTTCAGTTTCTGTGAGGCTTACGAACAAAAGATACAAGAGTCAGGTGGCATAGACATCTGCCTCTTAGGAATCGGGCGATTAGGTAATGTGGCTTTCAATGAGCCAGGCTCACGCATCAACTCCACCACCCGTTTGATTCTGCTCGATAATGATTCTCGTGCTGAAGCAGCCCGTTCGTTTGGAAATAATCCTCCGCTGAGCTCCATTACCATGGGTATGCATACCATCTTGTCATCCCGTAAGATTTACCTGATGGCCTGGGGCGAGGATAAGGCGAGGATGATCAAGGCATGTGTGGAAGGAGCGATTACGGACACGATTCCCGCGTCATTCCTGCAAAACCACAATAATACGAGAGTGGTAATCGACTTATCTGCCGCTACATATCTCACACGCATCCACCATCCTTGGCTGGTGACTTCTTGTGAATGGACAGACAAACTGATCCGTAGTGCCATTGTATGGTTGTGCCAGACTACCGGCAAGCCAATTCTAAAACTCACCAATAAGGATTATAACGAGAACGGACTGAGTGAACTACTGGCAATCTATGGTTCTGCATACAATGTGAATATCAAGATATTCAATGACCTTCAGCACACTATCACAGGGTGGCCTGGTGGCAAACCAAATGCTGACGACACCTATCGCCCTGAGCGTGCCCTGCCCTACCCTAAACGTGTATTGGTATTTTCACCTCATCCCGATGACGATGTGATTTCCATGGGTGGAACCATCCGAAGACTGGTACAGCAAGGGCATGAAGTACATGTAGCTTACGAGACGAGTGGTAACATTGCGGTGAATGATGAGGAGGTAACAAGATACCTGCATTTCATCAATGGCTTCAACCAGCTTTTCAATGCAGCGAAGGATGAGGTTATCAAGCAGAAATACCAGGAGATCAAACAGTTTATTCTGAACAAGAAGGATGGAGACATTGACTCTCGCGACATTCTGACTATCAAAGGCCTGATACGCCGTGGAGAAGCCAGAACCGCTTGCGCCTTCAACAACATACCTCACAGCAGGGTTCATTTCCTCGACCTTCCTTTCTATGAAACTGGCAGGATTCAGAAAAACCCTCTCGGCGAAAAGGATGTAGAGACAGTAAGGAAACTCTTGCAGGAAGTACAGCCTCATCAGATATTCGTGGCTGGCGACCTGGCTGACCCTCATGGCACTCATCGTGTATGCACCAACGCCGTACTTGCTGCCATTGATTTAGAGAAAGAGGCGCAAGCACCATGGCTTAATGATTGCCGCATCTGGATGTATCGTGGCGCATGGGCAGAATGGGAGATTGAAGACATAGAGATGACGGTACCTATCAGCCCTGAAGAACTGAGAGCCAAGCGCAATGCGATATTGAGGCATCAAAGCCAGATGGAGTCAGCCCCGTTCTTAGGAAATGACGAACGTCTTTTCTGGCAACGCAGTGAGGACAGAAACCGCAATACGGCAAGCATCTACGACAAGCTGGGACTGGCTTGCTATGAGGCGATGGAGGCGTTTGTGGAATATATACCAATTGAACATTGAACATTGAACATTGAACATTGAACATTGAACATTGAACATTGAACATTAAGAATTACATATTGTTAGCTTGCCTGCTGATATCGGCAGGCATCTCAGCACAGAATCCACAGGACCAGCTGATGGAGAGGTTGAACTATTACCTGGGAGGCTATGTGGATCCCGATGTCAAACTGGAGAAACTGGCTGTGGATAGCATCAAGATCGATAATGACAACCGTAAGCTGGACGTATTTGTCAGTCTAAGGCTTGCCTATATCCCTATGCGTCAGGAAAACGTACAGCAGTTTTATCGCGACTTCACGAGTATGATTCCTCATGAATACCAGGGCTATGAACTGACCATCTTGAGTGGAGAGCGTCCCATTGAACAACTGATTCCTAATTATTTTGCCAAAGACAAGGACAGGTCACGCTTGTTCCGTGGATTAGAATATAAAGGCAATCCATGGACCAAAAACCTGTCTCGCCCATACACTGCCAGCAAAGGCCTGGAGAACAGACATATCGCTTTATGGCAGAGCCATGGTTACTATTATGATGTTAAGCGTAAGGAATGGCGATGGCAACGGCCTCGCCTTTACGGCACCACAGAAGACCAGTTTACCCAAAGTATCGTACTGCCATTCCTGATTCCAATGTTAGAAAACGCTGGAGCTATAGTCTATACCCCCCGTGAAAGAGACATCCAGACACACGAAGTGGTGGTGGATAACGACGGAATGCCGTTTTCCCGTTCCGAATATAGGGAGATTGAGAGTAAGAAATCAAGCTGGATGCGCTCTGACAGTGTAGGCTTTGCACAATGGAAACGCAATTACAGTTATGGTGAGAATCCTTTCAAGACAGGCACAGCCCGTTACGCTTTTACTGAGAAAGACGCAAATGCTCTGGTTCAGTGGATTCCCGATATCCCGAAGACTGGCGACTATGCTGTATATGTCAGTTACCAATCATTGCCACGCAGTGTTTCCGATGCCCATTACAAAGTTTACCACAGCGGAACCATCACAGAGATACAGGTGAACCAGCAGATGGGTGGTGGCACCTGGGTATATCTGGGCACCTATCATTTCACCAAGGGCAAGAATCAGAATAACATGGTAACGCTGAGTAATGAGAGCCGCGAGGAGGGTATCGTGACAGCTGATGCCGTACGCTTTGGCGGAGGCATGGGCAACATGCTCAGAGAAGGCACTTTAAGCGGCATGCCACGTTATCTGGAAGGAGCCAGGTATTGGGCACAATGGGCTGGCATGCACGACAGCATCTACTCTACTTATGAAGGTAAGAATGATTACAATGATGATATCAATGTGCGTTCAAAGACGGTGAACTATCTCTCCGGTGGCTCTATCTTCAACCCCGACGAAGTGGGTATGAAAGTTCCGTTTGAGACCGTTTTCTCCGTACATAGTGATGCCGGCATTGCCAAAGAAGACAGCATCTTCGGTTCGTTAACCGTCTATACAACTGATTTCAATGAAGGTTTGCTGGCTGCCGGGACAGACCGCTATGCTTCCAGAGACCTGGCTGACCTGCTGCATACGCAAGTAGTCAATGACATTCGGGCCACTTATCCCAAATACTGGCGCAGGCGTGCCATGTGGAACCGAAACTATTCCGAGACACGTCTTCCCGTAGTCCCATCTGCTATCTTAGAGACACTGAGTCACCAGAATTTTGAGGATATGCGTTTCGGCCATGACCCCAACTTTAAGTTCACCCTGGCCCGGGCCATCTATAAGGCTATCCTTCGCTTCGTCACCACTCAGCATGGCGATGATTATACGGCACAACCCCTACCAGTGAGTCATTTCGCCACACAGTTCAGCAGCGGCAACACCCTGCAGCTCAGTTGGCAACCTGTCAATGATCCGTTGGAGCCTTCTGCCAAGCCTGACGCATACATTATCTATATGCGCATAGGAGACGGGGATTTCGACAACGGCATCCGTGTAGATGAGCCGTCACTAAACATAGAGCTGCAACCGGATTTGCTCTATTCCTTCAAGGTTACAGCCATCAACAAGGGGGGTGAAAGCATGCCCAGTGAAGTGTTGTCAGCATACAAGTCTTCTCAAGAGACATCAAAGATTCTGATAGTTAATGGCTTCGACCGTCTGGCTCCACCTGCCGTCATCAATACTGCAGAGGATGCGGGCTTTGATTTTGACGTTGATGCCGGCGTGGCCTATCACCATGACATCTCCACAGGGGGCAGGCAGAAGAACTTCAGCCGCACGGCTCGCGAGAGTCTGCGTGGAGACACAGACAAAGAATGGGAAGGGCTGACATTCGGAGGCAATACCTTCGATTATCCTGTGGTGCACGGACAAGCCATCGCCTCTGCCAAAATCTACAGTTTCGCATCCACCAGTGACGAAGCATTGGAAGCCGGCTATGTATCGCCAGAAGGCTATGCCGCTATAGACTATATCCTGGGAATGGAGAAGAACGATCCCGACGCTCACCCCCTTTTCGGGCAGACCTATAAAACCTTCAGCCGGGAGATGCAGACTGTCTTGAAAGCCTATACATCGACAGGCGGGAATGTGTTTGTAAGCGGAGCCTATTTGGGAAGAGACATGCTCAGTGACAATGATGCCATGTTTACCCAAGACGTATTCAAATATCAGTTTGGGGCAGAGCATCGCAATGACTCATCCCTGGCAGGTGCATACGGAATGAACCGCACGGTTAATTTCCCGACTGCATTGAATGCCCATTGCTACGCAGTAAGCAGTAGCGACATCATTGTAGCAGTATCTGATGCCTTCACGGCCATGGTATATACCGATACCAATGAGAGTGCGGCAGTGGCTTACAAAGGTCCCGGCTACCACACCTTTAGCATGGCTTTCCCATTTGAGGCCATTACAGATGCCACAGACCGAGAGCATATCATGGCTTCAGTGCTACGCTTTCTGGTCAATTGAGTTTATATTTACGATCATACAGTTCCATCAGCACTTCATACTGGCGTGCAGGCTGTCCCACAGAGACATCTACCGAAACCGTATCATTCATCAGATGCAAAGTGGCTTGCCTGTTATAAAGCGAATTATTTTCAAGGGCAGTGAGAGTTAGTGTAACATCACCTGCGCTACCCTTTTGTGGAGAAACGACAATCCAGTCTTTCTCTTCCTCGCCAATCAGTTCAGCCGACCAGTTCCCGTTTGCAGAAAAGGAAATGGTGGCTGTTCCACCTGAGGAAGCCAACACACAAAAGCCGGCTGTATTCTGCAAGGCTATGGATGGAGCCTCAATGAACTGTTCCGTTTCAATGTTATTATCGCAGGAAGTAGCAGTCAACGCCAGTACAGCAAATGCTGTCAAATAAAAACTTGGTTTCATCATAATCTTCAAAATTGTTTGTTTATTTACCATTAAACATCAAAAATATGAAATCTTGCATGCCCCCCAATTAATTAACAATTATTAACCACACCACTAAAATATATCTATCAATCAGCAATAAATTTGGCACTTTCTTCAGATTGCATTATCTTTGCAGCTAAATTCTATCGAGATATCTTAATATGAGTATGAAGAAATTTTTCGGGGGCAATAAGTTCACCCCTAATGGTTATAGCAAAGAAGTGGAAGATAAGGTGCAGGAATGCATCCGCAGGGGCTATCACATGCCTAAGCGCACTTTGCTGAGGACTAAAGAACAGATTGACGGCATACGTGCCGCAGCCAAGATAAACAAAGCCCTGCTCGACTATATCACCCCATTGGTGAAGGAAGGCGTGACTACCGCAGAGATTGACCATGCGGTATATGCTTTCACCACTGACCATGATGCCATTCCGGCTCCATTCCTGTATGAAGGTTTTCCCAAGAGTTCGTGCATCAGCATCAATGATGTGGTATGTCATGGTATCCCCAGCGTGAAGGAAGTTATTAAGGACGGTGACATCGTCAACGTTGACCTGACCACCATCTACAAAGGTTATTTCGCAGATGCCAGCCGTATGTTTATGATAGGTAATGTGAGCGAGGCCAACCAGAAACTGGTACGCGTCGCTAAAGAGTGCCGGGACATCGGTGTGGAAGTAGCAAAGCCTTGGGCACGTTTGGGCGATATTGGCGAAGCCATCCAGAAGCATGCCGAGAGTAACGGTTACAGCGTGGTGCGCGATCTCTGCGGTCATGGCTGCGGTGTGAAGTTCCATGAAGATCCTAACGTAAACCATTACGGCAAGGCTGGCACGGGTATGGTGCTGGTGCCTGGTATGACGTTCACTATCGAGCCAATGATCAACATGGGTAAGTACCAGGTATTCATTGATGAGGATGACGGCTGGACGGTATGCACGGAAGACGGGCTGCCCTCTGCACAATGGGAGAGCCATATCTTGATAACAGAAACAGGAAACGAAATACTCTGCGAATGAAAAACATACGTAATTTCTGCATCATTGCCCACATTGACCACGGCAAGAGTACGCTGGCAGACCGCCTGCTGGAGTTTACCCATACCATTCAGATTACTGAAGGACAAATGCTTGATGACATGGAACTGGAGAAAGAGCGTGGCATCACCATCAAGAGCCATGCCATCCAGATGGAGTATCAGTATCAGGGAGAGAACTATATACTCAACCTGATTGACACTCCGGGACACGTGGACTTCAGCTATGAGGTAAGCCGCAGTATCGCTGCTTGCGAAGGAGCGTTACTGGTGGTGGATGCCAGTCAGGGTGTGCAGGCACAGACCATCTCTAACCTCTATATGGCGTTGGAGCACGACCTCGAGATCATTCCTATCATCAATAAGTGCGATATGCCAAACGCCATGCCCGACGAAGTGGAGGATGAGATTGTGGAATTGCTTGGATGCGACCGTAAGGACATCATCCGCGCCAGTGCCAGGACAGGTTTAGGCGTTGAGGAAATCCTGAACGCCATCGTGGAGCGCGTGCCTCATCCCGAAGGTGATGAAGAAGCACCGCTTCAGGCATTGATCTTCGACTCCGTATTCAATTCCTTCCGTGGCATCATCGCCTATTTCAAGGTGGTGAATGGCGTGATACGCAAAGGAGACAAGGTTAAGTTTTTCAATACAGGAAAAGAGTATGACGCTGATGAAGTGGGTGTGCTGAAGATGGACATGGTGCCTCGTCCTGAGCTTCGTACAGGTGACGTGGGTTATATCATCAGTGGCATCAAGACATCTACGGAGGTACGTGTAGGTGATACCATCACGCACATTGCCCGTCCTTGCAGCGAAGCCATTTCAGGATTCGAGGAAGTGAAGCCAATGGTGTTTGCCGGAGTCTATCCCATCGCACCAGAAGATTATGAGAATCTTCGTGCCAGCTTGGAGAAACTTCAGCTCAACGATGCTGCCCTTACTTTCCAGGCGGAGTCATCCGTCGCCTTGGGCTTCGGGTTCCGTTGCGGATTCCTCGGCTTGCTCCACATGGAGATTGTGCAGGAACGACTGGACCGTGAGTTCGACATGGATGTGATTACTACCGTACCCAACGTAAGTTATAATGTGTACGACAAGCACGGGGTCATGACTGAGGTACATAACCCAGGCTCTATGCCCGACCCTACCACCATCGACCATATCGACGAGCCTTACATCAGGGCCAGCATTATTACCGCAACTGATTACATCGGTCCGATTATGACGCTCTGCTTAGGCAAGCGTGGTGAATTGGTGAAGCAGGAATACGTGAGCGGTAACCGTGTGGAGATTTACTATGATATTCCGCTGGGTGAAATCGTGATTGATTTTTACGATAAGTTGAAGAGCATCTCGAAAGGCTATGCCTCATTCGACTACCACCCTAACGGTTTCCGTCCTTCCAAACTCATTAAGCTGGATATCCTGCTGAACGGAGAGCCAGTAGATGCGCTCTCTACGTTGACACATGAGAGCAATGCTTATGACCTGGGACGACGTATGTGTGAGAAACTGAAGGAACTAATTCCACGACAGCAGTTCGATATTGCCGTACAGGCTGCCATCGGCGCTAAGATCATCGCCCGTGAAACTATCAAGCAGGTGCGTAAGGACGTTACCGCCAAGTGTTATGGTGGCGACGTAAGCCGTAAGCGCAAGTTGCTTGAGAAGCAGAAGCGAGGCAAGAAACGCATGAAGCAGATCGGTAATGTGGAAGTGCCACAGAAGGCCTTCCTCGCCGTTCTGAAATTAGACTGAGGCATAGACTACATCTTTATCTTCAACAGTTTAGCACCGTAACCAGGAACAACAAGGTCTGTAGCAAAGCGAGGAGTAAAGTTGATGACCTCACTCTTTCCACTGAGCAGTTCATGAGCCTTGACACGCTCCATTTCTGGCAACCTGAAGTATTCAAACAAATGGATTGGCAGATTGATGGCGATGTCAGCAGGCTCTGAATCAAAGTTCACCACAACCAGAATCAGCTCATTGTCAGACTTACGCACGAAAGAGAACTGTCGGTGCTCGTTGTAACGCCATCCGCCGATATTGGCATAGGTTAGGTCGAAGAACAGACCTTCACGGATAGCAGCTTCTGTATTGCAAAGGTTCAGCACACGGGCATAGATTTTTTGCAGGGTTTTCTCTTCCTTGGCCAGTTTCTTCCCGTCAAAGGTACCTTCGTTATACCAACGGCGCAAGGTATCAGGACTCCAATAATCGAAAATGGTAGTCCTTCCGTCAAGGCCACTGAAGCCCTCTTCATCCATACCAGGTTCACCAAGTTCCTGACCTGCATAGATCATCATCGGATTGGTATTCAGACAAGCGGAAACCACCAAAGCCGGTATCGCCTTCAGAGGATTAGCTGCAAAGAATTGAGAAGCAATTCTGAGTTCGTCATGATTCTCCAGGAAGTTGAGCATATGATCCTGGATATCACCTACCTGTTGCCAGCACTGGCTGATGGTGGAAGCCGACTGAGCTCCCCTGATGATACCGAAGAGCGTATCATAAAGCCCTACCTTATCATACAGATAGTCGAAATGACCACGATGAATATAGTCACGGTATTGCATCGGATTATACACCTCTGCAATGAACTCTATGCCTGGATGCAGGTTCTTTACCTGAGGAATTGCCCACTCCCAAAACTCAACGGGTACCATCTCTGCCATATCACAACGGAAAGCGTCAATCTTCTTGTCAGCCCAAAAGAGCAGAATGTGGAGCATCTTGTGCCAGGTATCAGGGACAGGACTGAAATAGCGTTGCCATCCATTCAGATAATCAATACCATAGTTTAGCTTAACGGTTTCATACCAATCGTTCTTTCCCGGATAGGCATCAAATTTATCATTGCCTGTAGCTTTAGCGGGAAACTCATGGTATGGCAAAGCTTCTTCACCCTGCATATCAAACTGTCCCTGAAGCTCGGTATTGGGAATATAATAGAAGTTGTTGGCAGGACTGAAAGCCATATTCGGGTTGTCGGTTTCTCCGAGCTGTCTCTCGCCTGCAGGCAGACGGTCACTATGATATTGTCTGGCCACATGATTGGGAACAAAATCAAGAATCACCTGCAAGCCAGCCTGATGGGTTCTTTCCACCAAAGACTCAAACTCCATCATGCGCCCGGGCACATCCATCGCCAAATCAGGATCTACATCGTAATAATCCTTGATGGCATAAGGAGAGCCCGCTTTTCCCTTCACCACAGCTGCATGGTCTGGCTGAATGCCATAACGCGTATAATCAGTCTGAGTGGCATGCTCGATGATTCCTGTAAACCAGACATGAGTGGCACCCAACTCTTTGATTTTCTGTAATGCTAAAGGTGTGAAGTTGGCCATCTTGCCACATCCGTTCTGTCGGATGGAACCATTCTTCACACATCTCTGATGTCCGTTGCCAAACAGGCGAGGCAACACTTGGTAAATTATCTTCTTCATAATCTATATTTTGACAAGAATATGAAGGGCGACAATCCTCAGCCCTTCAACACTTCATTAGCTTTATTATATCCTACCATAAAAATCTCTTTCGCCTTCTCGAGATCCACATTACTGTAACCCGACAGGTTTACAGGCTCTATCAACACATCAGCCATCTCCCTCTCAGCCACCGTATTGGAACGGAAAATAAACTGATAAGAGCGTTCTGCTATACTGACGATGTTGAGTTTATACTCGGGAGTGAGCATCGGGCTTACGTTGATGGCATAAACCAGGTTGCATTCATCACGTATCACAGATACCGGGAGATTCATCAATACTCCTCCGTCAACATAATGGATGTCGTCAATCGTTATAGGAGAAAAAAGCACGGGCATACAGCATGACGCGGCTACGCATTGAGCGATGTCTCCGCTTCTGAAATGAACAGACTTACCATGATCCAAGTCGGTAGCAGTGATGACCATCGGCACGGGCAATAATTCCAGACGTTTCCGTTTCAGATGAGCATTGAGAAAGTCCTCTAATTCTGTGAGTTCAAAGAACCCCGTTGTCGGTAAGACAGGCTTTGTCAAATCAGAGAATTTAAGCCCGTCGAAGAATTCCAATACCTGATACGGTTCATTACCATCGGCATAAAGGGCTCCCACCAACGAACCGGCACTGGTGCTACTGATAATCTGAGGGCGGATATCTCGTTCAATCAAAGCCTGGATCGCACCCAAATGGGCGAACCCTTTGATAAAGCCTCCGCTAAGCACAAATCCGACGTCATATTTTCTGCCTGATACCATCTGAATAAAAACAGTTTAAATCATTCTGCACTGCGAAAGTAATCAATTTCTTGCGATTTATGCGTTTCTTTCAGAAAAAATATGCTAACTTTGCATGATTTTAAGTAGAAACAATAAAATTTAATGATATGAATATCTCTTATAATTGGCTGAAAGAGTACGTTGATTTCGACCTGGCTCCATTAGACCTGGCTGACGCACTGACTTCTATCGGACTGGAAGTGGGTGGCGTTGAGGAGATTCAAACTATCAAGGGAGGTCTGGAAGGTCTGGTGATTGGCGAGGTACTTACTTGTGAGCCTCATCCCAATTCTGACCACATGCATGTGACGACGGTAAACCTGGGTAGTGGTGAGCCTGTTCAGATTGTGTGTGGCGCTCCCAATGTGGCAGCTGGACAGAAAGTGGTGGTAGCTACCATCGGAACAAAGCTGTATGATGGCGATGACTGCTTCACCATCAAGAAATCAAAGCTCAGAGGCATCGAGTCTTGTGGCATGATCTGTGCCGAAGACGAAATCGGCATCGGTACCGACCATTCGGGTATCATTGTATTACCTGCTGACGCAGTGGTTGGTACGCCTGCCAAGGATTATTACAATATCAAGAGTGACTATGTGATTGAGGTGGACATCACCCCCAACCGTGCCGACGCTTGCTCTCACTATGGCGTGGCACGAGACCTCTACGCTTATTTAGTGCAGAGAGGCATCCCTACACAGCTTCACAAGCCAAGTGTGGATGATTTCAAGGTGGACAACCATGACCTTGATATTGATGTAAAGATTGAAAACGCGGAGGCTTGCCCTCGTTATGCTGGTATTACTGTAAAGGGAGTGACAGTCAAGGAGAGTCCAGACTGGTTGCAAGACAAACTCCGTGTAATCGGTTTGAGACCTATCAATAACATTGTCGATATCACCAATTTCATTCTGTTTGCTTATGGTCATCCGATGCATTGCTTCGATGCAGACAAGATTAAGGGTAATGAAGTGATTGTGAAGACCATGCCAGAAGGCACGCCTTTCGTAACGCTCGACGGTGTGGAACGTAAGCTAAGCGAACGCGACCTGATGATCTGCAATGCTGAGGAGCCTATGTGTATAGGCGGTGTTTTCGGAGGTCTTGAATCAGGCACTACCGAAAGTACCAAGAATGTGTTTCTGGAAAGCGCATACTTCCATCCCACTTGGATACGCAAGACGGCTCGTCGCCACGGATTGAACACTGACGCTTCATTCCGTTATGAACGAGGCATTGATCCTAACAACACCATATATATTTTAAAGCTGGCAGCTATGATGGTGAAGGAACTGGCGGGTGGCGAGATTTCTTCTGAAATCAAGAACGTTTCTTGCAAGGATTTCCCTCCGTTCAGGGTTGAGCTTGCCTATCAGCGCGTCAACGAGTTGATTGGCAAGGAGATTCCTGCAGAAACGGTCAAGAGCATCGTGAAGAGCTTAGAAATGGTGATTGTGGATGAAAACGAAAAAGGCATCACACTTGATGTGCCCCAATATCGCGTGGATGTCCAGCGTGACTGTGATGTGATTGAAGACATCCTCCGTATCTATGGATATAACAATGTGGAGATACCTACCACATTGAAGTCGAGCCTGGTGGCAGAGACAGAGACTGATAAGTCTAACAAGTTGCAGAACCTGATAGCCGAACAGCTGGTAGGTGCAGGTTTCAGTGAGATTCTGAACAACTCACTGACAAAAGCTGCTTATTATGACGAACTGGCCTCCTACCCTGCTGAAAACCTGGTACGCCTGATGAATCCGTTGAGTAGCGATTTGAACGTGATGCGTGAGACATTGCTTTTTGGAGGGTTGGAGACCATCGCCCGCAATGCCAATCACAAGAATCCTGACCTGAAGCTGTTTGAATATGGTAACTGCTACTACTATCGTGAGGAGAAACGAAGTGAAGAGAAAGCTTTGGCTCCTTATTCAGAGAGCTATCACCTGGCTTTATGGCTCACAGGCAAGGACAAGCAGGGCTCATGGATTCATGCCGATGAAGAAAACAATGCCTTTATGCTGAAGGCTTATGTTGAGAATATCCTTGCGCGTGTAGGTTTGCACATGCGTAACCTCGTGGTGGAGAACATGAATGCCGATATCTTCGCATCAGCTATTGTCATAAAGACACAGGGCGGCAAACGTTTAGCGATTATCGGCTCTGTGACACGCAAGATTCTGAAGCTGTTTGACATCGACAATGCAGTTTATTTCGCTGACATTAACTGGATCGAGGTTATGCGTAGCATCCGTTCACAGAAAGTAAGCTTCAAGGAGCTGCCTAAGTTCCCTGCTGTGAGAAGAGACCTGGCACTGTTAGTTGACAAGAGCATTCAGTTCGCACAAATCGAGAAGATTGCTTATGATACCGACCGCAAGCTCATCAAGAATGTGAATTTGTTTGACGTTTATGAGGGCAAGCACCTGGAACCTGGCAAGAAGTCGTATGCAGTAAGTTTCACTTTACAGGACGAGAGTCAGACCTTGAACGACAAGGTAATTGAGAAGGTGATGTCTAAGCTGGTGAAGAATCTGGAAGACAAAGCCGGAGCAAGACTGAGATAATGTATAAATTGAAATTAAAATTAGTATTAACATACGGGCATTAGCTTGGGCTTGAATAGTATCAAAAGGGATAGTGTTCAATGTTCAATGTTCAATGTTCAATAAAGAACAATACCAATGGGAAGAGCGTTTGAGTATAGAAAAGCCGCTAAACTGAAAAGGTGGGGTCACATGGCCAAGACCTTTACAAGACTGGGCAAGCAGATTGCTATTGCAGTGAAAGCTGGTGGTCCAGAACCAGAAAACAATCCTACATTACGTTCTCTGATAGCTAACTGTAAGCGTGAGAACATGCCAAAGGACAACATTGACCGCGCCATCAAGAATGCGATGGGCAAGGATCAGAGTGACTACAAGAGCATGACCTACGAAGGTTATGGTCCTCATGGAGTAGCTATCTTTGTTGACACCCTGACTGATAATCCTACGCGTACCGTAGCTGATGTCCGTTCAGTATTCAACAAGTTCAGTGGTACCCTGGGCACTATGGGTTCACTGGCGTTCCTGTTCGACCACAAAGCTGTGTTCACCTTCAAGAAGAAAGATGGTCTCGACATGGATGAGTTTATCCTGGAGATGATCGACTACGATGTGGAGGAGGAATATGACATCGATGATGAGGAAGGAACCATCACTATCTATGGTGACCCTAAGAGCTATTCAGCTATCCAGAAGCATCTGGAGGAGCAGGGTTTCGAGGATGTTGGCGGTGACTTCACCTATATCCCCAACGATTTGAAGGATGTTACTCCTGAACAGCGTGAGACTATCGACAAGATGGTAGAGCGCCTGGAAGAGTTTGACGATGTGCAGAATGTTTATACCAACATGAAGCCGGCAGAGGAGTGAGAAAATGTTGGCTGTCAGACAGCTGACCGCTTTAAAACAAGAATTACCCTTGGAATAACGACAATGTTAATCTGAGGGTAATTCTCTTTTTATGATGCTCAACAGCCATCACTTCGGAGCCCTGCGATACAGGAAGAAAGCGATGAAAGCATAAAGGATATTCGGAATCCAAACGGCCAGTACAGGAGGCATACTTCCATTGATGGCAAAGGTAGAGGAAACTGTCTGGAACAGGATATAACTGAAGCTCAGTCCCAAACCGATACCTAAGTTCAAGCCCATACCACCTTTCATCTTTCGAGACGAAAGTGATGCACCGATCAACGTCAAGATAAATGATGCGAACGACATGGCGATGCGCTTGTGATACTCAATCTCAAACTCTTTGGTATTAGATAGTCCCCTCGCCTTCTGGCGTTCTATATATGCGCTCAGTTCCGGATTCGTCATCATCTCCTGTTGGTTTTGCATCAAGATTATATCTTCAGGCGACAGCTGAATAATAGTGTCTATCCTGTTTCCTCGTTTGATAATCTCGCGTTCACCTCCTAATTCCCTGATCATATACTCCCTGGCTGTCCAGCGATTCGCGCGGGTTGTGTCATACACAATGGTTCGTGCCGTCATGTGAGAAACCAGCTGTTTGCCTTCAAACTTATCCAGAGAGAAACGGTAGCCTGTCTTCCTCCGGTCCTCATACCTTTCTATATAAGCCACCACATTGGTATCCACCTCCATCTGTATGTTCCTTGCCGTATTCTCCTTACGTTGCTTGTAATACTTATCTTCAAAGTTGATGCGTGTCACACTACCCCTTGGAATGATATAAGCACCCAGGAAAAAAGTAGCGACAGAGATAATGGCAGCAGAAACCATATAAGGCCTCAGCATACGCTTGAAGCTCATACCTGTAGAGAACATTGCGATAATCTCTGAGTTCTCAGCCATCTTGGCCGTGAAGTAAATCACGGCGATAAATACGAACAACGGACTAAAAAGGTTGGCGAAATAAGGCACGAAGTTCTGGTAGTAGTCGAAGATGATGGCACTCCAAGGAGCCTCATGTTGCATGAAACGGTCCATCTTCTCATTGAAGTCGAATACCACGGCAATAGAGATAATCAGGGCGATGGCAAAGATATAAGTGCCCAGGAACTTGGCCATGATGTAATAGTCCAGACGTTTGAGGTACTTGTGAGGCATCTTATTCCACACTTTACCTATCCACGCATGACTCTCCGACAGTTGTTTCAGCCTATCCTTGATTTTCTGTTTTAAACCCATCATAACCTCTGTGATACCTGTTTAACCATCTTTAGCTTCCATGTTGCAAAGTCGCCTGCGATGATATGCTTCCTCGCCTCGCCCACCAGCCACAGGTAGAATGCAAGATTGTGGATAGAGGCAATCTGCATGGCTAATAATTCCTGTGCATGGAAAAGGTGGCGCAAGTAAGCCTTGCTATACATGGTGTCCACTTTGGAAGCCCCGTCTTCCTCTATCGGAGAGAAATCGAACTCCCATTTCTTATTCTTCATATTGATGATACCCTGTTTGGTAAAGAGCATACCGTTTCTTCCGTTTCGGGTAGGCATCACGCAATCAAACATATCCACACCTCTCTCTATCGCTTCCAGGATATTGGCGGGAGTGCCCACACCCATCAGATAACGAGGTTTGTCTTTTGGCAGAATATCATTCACCAGTTCAATCATCTCATACATCACCTCCGTAGGCTCACCCACAGCCAGTCCGCCAATGGCATTGCCCTCAGCTTCCTTAGATGCGATGTATTCGGCCGACTGTTTACGTAGGTCGCGATACACACATCCCTGTACTATGGGGAACAGTGACTGGTGGTAACCATACTTCGGTTCTGTTTCCTGAAACCGTTGCACACAACGGTCGAGCCATCTGTGTGTCCTTTCCATCGAAGGTTTGGCGTATGTATAATCAGCCGTTCCAGGCGTACATTCGTCAAAAGCCATGATGATGTCTGCCCCGATGCTTCGTTCAATATCCATTACCTTCTCAGGGGTAAAGAACAGTTTACTGCCATCAATATGAGAGCGGAATTCCACTCCTTCTTCCTTCATCTTACGGATGCCTGTCAGTGAGAACACCTGGAAACCGCCGCTATCAGTCAACATCGGACGGTCGAAGGCATTGAACTTATGTAGTCCTCCTGCACGTTCAAGCACTTCCAGACCCGGACGCAGATAGAGATGATAAGTGTTTCCCAGAATAATCTGAGCCTTGATATCATCCTTGAGGTCAGACACCTGCACACCCTTCACCGACCCCACGGTTCCTACCGGCATAAAGATAGGAGTCTCTATCTGGCCGTGACCGGTAGTCATCAGTCCGGCACGTGCATTCGTCTTACTGTCAACATATTGTACTTCAAAAGTCATCAATCTTCTTTCTCTCCTTTGTTATCCTTTTCTTCTTTCACGTTCAAGTCTATGGCATCAGCCACCTTCTCCTGAAGCAATGCCAGTTCGAACACCTCCTTCACATCCTTTACGAAGTGGAAGGTCAATCCTTCTATATAGATAGGCTGGATATCCTCTATGTTCTTGCGGTTCGCATCGCTCAAGATGATTTCCTTGATGCCGGCACGCTTAGCTGCCAGTATCTTCTCCTTGATGCCGCCCACAGGAAGTACCTTTCCTCTCAAGGTAATCTCACCCGTCATCGCCAGATTAGCTTTCACTTTCCGTTGAGTCACTGCAGAAGCCAGCGAAGTAGCCATAGTTATACCAGCCGATGGCCCGTCCTTTGGCACGGCACCCTCTGGCACGTGGATATGGATATCCCAATGATCGAACACCTTCACATCTATACCCAACAGTTGCGGATGAGCCTTGATATATTCCACTGCAAGCATTGCTGATTCTTTCATCACATCACCCAGGCTACCCGTAAGCGTCAGCTTGCCTTTGCCTCGGTTCAGGCTTGTCTCAATGAAGAGGATCTCACCACCCACAGCAGTCCATGCCAAACCCGTCACTACACCAGCATAATCATTACCCTGGTATTTGTCACGGCTATACTCCTGCACACCCAGATAGCCTCTCAGGTCAGCAGGCTTTACCTCATGTTTCTCGAGATAACCGTCTTTTGCATACTGGAGTGCCATCTTACGCAATACCTTGCCAATCTTCTTCTCCAGTTCTCTGACGCCACTCTCACGGGTATAATCCTCAATGATAGCTTCCAGCGTCTGCTTCGAAAACTTTACCTCGCCCTTCTTCATGCCATTAGCATCCAGTTGTTTAGGCAGCAGGTGCCTGCGGGCTATCTCGATCTTTTCTTCCGTGAGGTATCCGCTCAGCTCAATCAGTTCCATACGGTCGAGCAATGGCTGAGGAATGGTCTGCAGGTTGTTGGCAGTAGCTATGAACATCACCTTCGATAGGTCGTAATCCACATCCAGGTAGTTGTCATGGAACGTAACGTTCTGTTCAGGATCCAGCACTTCCAGCAACGCGGAAGACGGGTCGCCATGTACGTCGATACCCAGTTTATCGACTTCATCCAGAACGATGACTGGGTTAGAAGAACCAGCCTTGATCATACCCTTAATAATTCTGCCGGGCATTGCGCCAATGTAAGTCTTACGATGACCACGAATCTCAGCTTCGTCATGCACGCCTCCTAATGACATACGTATATATCTACGTTTCAAAGCCGTAGCGATTGACTTGCCCAAAGAGGTCTTACCTACTCCAGGAGGGCCATACAGACAGATGATAGGCGACTTCATGTCACCCTTCAGTTTCAAAACGGCCAAGTGCTCCAGGATGCGTTCCTTCACCTTCTCCAAACCATAATGGTCTTTGTTCAACACCTTCTCAGCATTCTGGATATTCAGGTTATCATTGGTATAGATACCCCAAGGCAAGGACATCATAGTCTTGAGATATTCAAATTGCATACTGTATTCTGGCGATTGCTGGTGCATCTGCTCCAGTTTATCCACCTCCTTCAGGAATGTATCCTTCACCTCGGAGCTCCACTTGATAGTATCGGCCTTCTTACGCATTTCCTCGAGTTCCCGGCGTGATCCGTTGCCACCCAGTTCATCCTGAATGGTCTTGATCTGCTGTTGCAGGAAGTATTCCCGTTGTTGCTGGTCAATGTCCTCACGGGCTCTCATCTGAATGGAAGCCTTGATTTCCGCCAGCTGCACCTCTCTGTTCAGAAACTCCAGCAACCGGTACGTACGGTTTTTCAGTCCGTCGATCATGAGCAGTTCCATCTTCTCGTCCTTCTTGAGGGGAAGGTTAACGCACAAAAAATCCACCAGGAACAAGTTGTTGGTGATGTTCTTAATGCCAAATGCCGATTCAGCAGGAACCATGTCAGACAGTCTGATATACTTATACGCAAGCTCCTTTACAGAATCCACCAGTGCCTGAAACTCCCTGTCTCCCTTCTGTGGCATCTCATCTTCAAGAGTTTTCACGTGCCCTTTCAGATAAGGGTCAAAATTGATGATATCCAAAAGTTCGATACGCTTCACTCCTTGCAAGATAACCGTGCTCGTCTGGTCAGGCATCTGTAGCACACGCACCACCTTGCCTACGGTTCCTATATTATGTAAATCGTTAAATTCCGGATCCTCAGTATCCGACTGTATCTGACAGAAAACGCCTATAAAATTTCCTTTGCGCTCGGCCTCCTTGACCAGGCGCAATGATGATTTCCTGCCTAATGAGACAGGAATGACAACACCTGGGAATAACACCATATTACGTAAAGGTAAAATGGGAAGCACATCACTGATCTCCACATTCACGAACTTCTCTTCCGATCCGTCCAAATCTGTGAACACAGATATTACATTGTCCTGTCTTTCTTCTTCTAAAAAGAATTTGTTCATCGTTAAATTTAGTCTATAAAATTAGGTCATTTTTGCGGGTATTCCACAAAAAGTGTGTAAAGTTACAGCTAATTCTTCACTTTCCCACCCTATACACTCTTAAAAAACAAAAACAATGCCAAAAAATAGCTGATTTAGCCTTAAAATGCCTACATTTGCAGGTCAGAAACAAGGATAAAGCCATGTCTAACGGATTTTTTCATTTCAAGCGATTCACCATCTGGCACGACAGATGTGCCATGAAGGTTGGCACTGACGGGGTGCTTGCCGGAGCCCTTGCCCCTGTTGATGGCCATATCCGTATGCTGGATGTGGGGACAGGCAGCGGACTCATCGCGCTGATGTTGGCTCAACGCAGTCCTGAAGCCCGCGTCTTCGCCATTGAGATTGACGAGCAAGCAGCCAGTCAGGCAGCAGAGAACATAGCCTCTTCGCCTTGGTCCGACAGAGTGAGTCTGGTTCATGGAGACTTCAACACCTTCGACTCCGATGAGCCATTTGACCTTATCGTCAGCAATCCTCCCTATTTCACTGATTCCTTGAAGAATCCCGACCAGCAACGCCGACAGGCCCGTCACAATGACACGCTCAACTATCATCAGTTGTTTCTCCACGCCAGACGTCTGCTTTCAGACAACGGTCTCTGTTGTCTGATAATCCCGGCTGAAGCCGAGTCGTTTGTGAACGAGATGGCTTTCAATAATCATTTCTTTCCACAGGCCATAACACGCATCTATACCAAGCCAGGCAAACCTTGCAGGAGACTGTTCATAACCTATTGGCGTGGCTCTGAACACGACCTCGCCTACCCAGGCCCTATGACCGATGATTCGCTCTACCTCATGGATGCCGATAGCCGATATACCGATGCCTACCGTCGTCTGACGGAAGAATTCTACATCAAGTTGTAAAACATGGCAAAATAATTGCTATCTTTGCACCGTTTTTTCAATAGGCATTGTTAAAATGGATAGAAAACAGATTAAAGGATATGCATTAGGAATTATTGGCTCAGCCTGTTACGGTCTTAACCCCTTATTTGCCCTGCCACTTTACCAGCAAGGTTTCACCCCTGATTCGACCCTTTTCTACCGCTATTTCTTCGCCATTATCCTGCTGGCCATCCTGATGAAATACCACGGGCAGTCGTTCGCCTTGAAGCGTAATGAGATAGTTCCTCTGTTCACGATGGGCATACTTTTCTCACTCTCATCGCTTACGTTGTTCCTCAGCTATAACTATATGGATGCAGGAATAGCCTCCACCATTCTGTTCCTGTACCCCATCATGGTAGCACTCATCAGTGCCGCATTTTTCCATGAGAAACTGAAGCCCATCACCATATTTGCTATCCTCATGGCTTTCTGGGGCATTTCCTTGCTTAAAGAAAACGGTTCAGGCAAGCCGATGAACATGATTGGTTTAGGACTGGTGGCGATATCTGCCCTCTCCTATGCCATTTATCTGGTAGCCGTCAACCGCTCAGTATTAAAGACTATGCCTACAGAGAAACTCACGTTCTACAGTATTCTCTTCGGCATTTCCGTATATGTTGTGAGACTGAATCTGCTTACTGACTTACAGCCATTGACAACACCATCCATGTGGATGAATGCCATAGGTCTGGCCTTGATGCCAACCGTCATTTCCCTGATTACCATTACGGTTTCTATCCACCTCATTGGCTCAACACCTACTTCTATCTTAGGTGCGCTGGAGCCTGTAACGGCCCTGTTCTGTGGCGTACTGGTCTTTGGTGAATCGCTCACATTCATGAACATCATCGGCATCCTGATGGTGCTAAGTGCCGTCACCATCATCGTGACCGTCAAACCCATCTCTCGCTTTATCCGCTACGAGCAGTTACAATATATCAGATGGAGAAGGAAATAACCCGAATCGGGAATTGAGAAAACGAAAAAAAGGTGTGCCGAAGCACACCCTCATTCTGTCATATCTGTCAATTTATTACTTGAAAAGCAGAGGAGCGAAAGTGTTCAGGTACAGACGCCAGTTCTTCCACTCGTGGCCACCGGTACTCTCAAAGAAAGTATGAGGCATACCGTTGCGGGTTAATGCCTTGTCAAGCACCTGGTTGCCAGGATAAGCGAAGTCAGCCGTGCCACAACCAATCCAGTAGAGCTTATAGCCAGCCTTCTTGATGCCCTGAAGCTGACCATCCAATGCGTCGCTCTCACGTGCGCCTGCACTCATCGGGCAAATATAATCGAACTTATCAGGATACAGCGTAGTAGCGGCGAATGTATGCCCACCACCCATGCTCAGACCGGCAATGGCACGAGAAGCCTTCTTAGGGATAGCGCGGTATTCCTTCTCGATGAAAGGAACGATCTCGTTTACCAGACTCTTCACATACAGGTTTGCATTCTCAGGAGCACGCAGGTCGATGTTCTTCACTGGCAATCCCAAGGTACTTGCAGCTTGCTGGCCAGGGTTGCCGTTAGGCATTACCACAATCATAGGCACAGCCTTGCCCTGTTCAATCAGGTTATCCAGGATTTGAGCTGTACGACCCATGCTTGACCAAGCCTCCTCATCGCCTCCGGCTCCATGAAGCAGGTAAAGCACAGGATACTTCTTATTGCTGCTTTCGTAGCCATAAGGAGTATAGACCGTCAGTCGGCGGTTCATGCCAAGTATGCTGCTGTCATACCATCTGTAACTGACGGTTCCACGATGCGCCAGCGTCTCGTTATAGTTAGCCGAACGCTCACCAGGGATAAACAACATGTTCAGGTATCGTGTACCGTCACGCTGAACCATGTAGTTTCGAGGGTCATTCACACTCACTCCGTCAACGATGAAGTTGTAAGTGTAAATCTCAGGTTCAGGAGCGGCGATAGTCACTTCCCAAACACCGTCATTACCCTTAGTCAAAGGCACCACATCCGTGTAGTTAGCCATCCAGTTGCCATAGAGGTTAACCACAGTGGCATAATTAGCGTTCAGACGGAATGTCACAGAGTCTCCCTTCACTTCAGGAGAAACGATCTGTTGTGCTCCACGGCTGAAATTAGCCAGTTCCTGAGCACCTGCACCTACTGCCATCAAGGCAGCAAATACCAAAAAGAGATACTTTTTCATAACTTCGTTTATTTGATTGAAACATGTTATATAAATTGACCACAAATATAGTATAATATCCAATATCCCTCAAATAAAAACATACTTTTCTAAAATACTACCCTGAAAAAAGTCCAGAAGGCCTTAGCTGATTATAAATCTGACACACATGAATAATTAGCCAACGCCTTTCTCATCTTCAGCTGTCCGTAATTTGAAATCTTCACAAACTTGTCAAAGTCGAAACTGCTGAAACGGTTTGTAGGAATCTCTACCACGATATCCGGCTTGTATAGCTGGATGCTCATAGCCGCAATCTGCTGCATCATTATGCAGCTCATGCGCTGCATAAGGGTGATGTAATTCACATTTATGCCCGATGGCAGCAAAGACTCGATGAAGCTCATTGGCTTAGAGCGCCTCAGCTCCTTCATCTTCTCAATGTTCTGTTTCAGTTTCATTTGCCCGCCCCAGTATGAACCGCTCACATTCACAGCCACAAGCAATTCGCCACTCATCTGGCTACCCTGCTTCAATGGCAAGGGATTAATGATGCCTCCGTCAACCAGCACCATGTCTTCGCGCCACACGGGATTGAAGAACAGGGGGATGGAGATGGAAGCACGGATGGCTTCAAAAAGGCTGCCTTTGTCATACACCACCTCTCGTCCATTCTCCCAGTCGGTGGCCACAGCTTTATATTCTATCGGCAGGTCTTCTATATTGACATCAGGCACAAACGATTTCAGCGCATCAATAACCTTGTCGCCCTTTACGATATGTGAGATACTCAACGACAGGTCCATTAGAGAAAACATCTTGCGTTTGTCTATACTCATCATCCATTCCTTAAACTCTTTCAGCTTGCCTGTGGCATATACGCCACCTACCAGTGCGCCCATTGATGACCCTGCAATGCTCCTTATGCGATACCCACTGCTTGTCAGCTCGTCAATAGCTCCGACATGAGCCAGTCCTCTGGCTCCTCCACTTGAAAGAACTAATGCCACATTCCTCATACATATACTGTTTCTTTGAGTGCAAATGTAGCATAAACCTGCCAATTGTACAAATGTGACGGAAAAAGATCACTTCAGCGGCCGCACATAATTATCAGCAATAGTCGATATATATCAATATTTTTCGTAAAAATCAGAAGACACGTAGGAAAAATAAAGAAAATATAAACTTGTACAATTTAGCTAATATTTTTATTTTTGCACTTGAACTAATGAAAAAGCATTGCAAACATGGTAAAGGTGAATAAAAAGTCCATGGAGACAGACCTGAATCCCGGCATTGACCACCCAGTGCTGCAAGTAATAGCCTGTACACTGGGCGATTTTACTTACGATGATATCAGGTATATTTACGATTCTTTCAAGTTGCGATTGACAACTATAGAAATCAACTTGAGATTTTGGTTCGATGAAGATCTTTTACGTGGATATAATCTCTCAATTCACACAGGACCATATAGCAAAGCACATATTAATCCTAAAAGACTGGCTGAAGTCCTACAAACAATCAAGCCGGAAAAGTTTGACAAACTTCAGTCTTACGGTTCTGTGTTAGGAAGCGATGACAATAAAGCTTTATGTAGATTAGCCAAGACATTCTACAACTTCCTGCACGGCCGTCCTTTTATAGATGACATGGAAAAAGTGAATTGGCAGGAAATGGCTGATGATATCAATATCAGTCAATTAATCATAGCTCTCTGCGATGATTCTGAATACGTTGATTACACACAGCACATTACCCCTGAGATACTAAACGCCGTATTTTTGAAATGTCACGTTCTTAAAAGCTGGGTGAAACTGGAGCCAGTGGAAGACATGAAACTGATAAACGGCCTGTTTCTGAAGAACCCCTACCTTAACGAACCACTTCGCCAATCTATGAACGCGACCTATCTCTATTACATAGAGTTCCTGCATACGGGAAAACTGTACGAAACGCTCGAGAAGATGTCTCCTGATACTTTTCATTACAAAGTACTTTCGGCAATCAAGTCCTTGCATGAAGTGAATGCAGACGAATCGTTCCTGACATTAAACAATCTGCTGAAACATTACAAGATAGATTATTTTGAAGACCCGCTCTCCAACTTTGCCTACGCTATCTCGATGGGGCTGTCTGAATTGCCTTCAGCCAAGAAAGAAGCTATGAAGCTGGTAAAGAAGCACTATATAGACCATAACTCAGAATGCTACGCTATGCAGATAGCCTTGAACTACTACGTAAAAAGCAGTGTGTCTGACTATTTCATGCAGAATCCGTTATCATTCTGTAGAAACGACATGGCACGTTACCTCACCGTGTTCTTCATGCAGCATTACTCCTTGTTAGAAAAAGACAGCAGTGTAGCGAGGGAGATTGAGAAGAAAGTGCTCGATTCTGAATTCAACTACCTGAAACGTCTGTATGCCGATGATTTCCCTGTCATCGGCAGGCAAAAAGATGTCTGGAAAGAGAAGACGGGACTGACTACTTCTATCGTTCCTAAGGTCAGGAAATTTGAGAAATGGGAACACGTAATCAAACATCTCAACATACTGTATGAGCCATCATCGGCAAAGACTAAGAAGAAGGCTGAAATAAAAAGGATTGTTTACTATGTGGACACAAGTTTTTTCAGGGTGACCCCGATATTACAGAAATCAAATGACGGAGGCGTTACATGGGATAAAGGCAGGGAAATATCACTGAAAACCTACAAGTCTGGAGATGAAGATTATTACACAGATCTCGATAGGCGGTTGGCAGGCATGATAAGAAGCTTTAGATCTGAATGGCAGGGAGGCGCCATTTACTCACTTGAAGGGGAGAAAGCTATCGCAGCACTGGTAGGATGCCCCAATGTGTTCTTATCAGGCACTGGCACTCATCTCGACATCGTTTCAGAACCTGTACAGCTGTCAGTATTGCCTGTCAACGAAGGCTACAGGATTACAGCTAACGTAGATGTAACCATACCCGGCCAGAACAAGAACACCCGTGTTACTTCTAATAATGACAAAGTGCTCACGGTAGTAACCATGAACACCCTTCAGAAGAAAACGCTTGAAGTCTTTGCGGAATGCGACACTTTTCCCAAAGAAAGCGAGGAGCAGCTTACACAACTGCTACAGAAACTAAGCGAAAACTTCACCATATTGAGTCCCTTGCTGAAGAATATGGATAACATGAAGACAATAGAGACCAGCTCGCAAACAGTCGTGCAGATTTCTCCTTCCAAGGAAGGTTTTTATTGGGTTTCACCTACAGTGAAGCCATTCGGAGATTTTCCTGTTTATCAGAAGCCGGGCAAAGGGGCAGAGGTGCTGAGCACTACCATTGATGGCGTGAAGACACAGACAAAGCGAGACCTGGAAGCAGAGAAACAGAATCTGGAAGTCATAACCGATATATTGAACTCTATCAGGCATAAATACTCCATCGATGAAGAAGTATGGTATTTAGACACATCAGAATGTCTGAGGCTGCTTGACTCTCTGCGATCGGTAACAGACGTGGCTTATGTGGAATGGCCGCAAGGCGCAAAGATGAAAGTGAGCAGGCCGATGATTACTCCTGACAGGCTACAGCTGGAAATCAGGTCCATCGGCCAGTGGTTTGAAGTTGACGGCGAAGTAAACATTGACGAGAAAGAGAAAATAAAGGTAACTGAGCTGCTTGAGCGTCTGAAGAAAGCCGAAGGCAGATTCATACGCCTGAGCGATGACGAATACATAGCGTTAAGCGCAAGTCTGTTCAAACAGCTGCAAGTGTTGGATAACATGAACGCCGGCAATGGGAAAAAACTGAAATTGGCGGCTATCAACGGATTACTGCTGGCTGACCTTGAAGATATGGGAGCGAAGATGAAGAGTGACGAGGCTTTCAATACTTTAATGACACGTATCAGAGAGGCTGACCGGATGCAGTTTGAGATACCTAAAAACATACATGCTGAATTACGCCCTTACCAACATGAAGGATTTGTGTGGATGAGCCGACTGGCCTGGTGGGGAGCCGGAGCGTGCCTGGCTGATGACATGGGATTGGGAAAGACCTTGCAGAGTATTACCTTGATGCAAAGCCGCGTTTCTGAAGGAGCCCAACTGGTGATAATGCCCACATCATTGTTGCGGAACTGGAAGGCTGAACTAAAACGCTTTGCTCCGGCCATCAACGTGCAGGCGTTAAATGAGGCAGGCGTTAATAGAGAAACCGTCATCAACGAGGCAGGGCCTGGCGATGTAGTGCTGGCCACCTATGGCTTATTAGTGACGGAAGACAATCTGCTTACCTCACGAACCTGGACCACCATCATACTGGATGAGGCACATACTATCAAGAACCGTGGTACGCAGACATCGAAAAACGCCATGAATCTGAAAGGCGACTTCCGCCTGCTGCTTACCGGAACGCCTATTCAAAACCATCTGGGCGAGATATGGAACCTGTTTCAGTTCGCTACCCCGGGATTATTGGGTAGTTTCCAGCAATTTAGCGAACGCTTCATCTTGCCGATAGAACGTGACCACAACCTAAGCAGGCAGGAACAGCTACGCCGTCTGCTCTTACCGTTCCTGTTGAGACGCACGAAAGAAGACGTGCTGAGCGAACTGCCACGGAAGACCGAGATTGTCATGAATGTGGAACTGAGCGCTGAAGAAAAGGCTCTTTATGACAACCTGAGACAACAGGCTCTTGACAATCTTGACGGCAAGTCAAACAGTCTGATGCAGGCTTTGGCTGAAATTACCCGGCTTCGCCAGGCAGCCTGCCATCCGCAGCTTATCAATCCTGAACTAAAGATACCATCAAGCAAGAGCGCAGTATTCTTAGAGCTTGTGGATGATATTATTAACGGAGGGCATCGAGCTTTGGTTTTCAGCCAGTTCACCAGTCATTTGGCACTTATCAGAAAGGAGCTTGAAAGGTTAGGTATCCGTTATCTGTATCTTGACGGAAATACAAGCCCCCATATCCGCAGCTATCTTGTCAGATCGTTCCAGACAAATGATACCCCGTTGTTCCTCATCAGCCTGAAGGCTGGTGGTTTGGGATTGAACTTAACAGCCGCCGACTTTGTGATACATCTTGACCCCTGGTGGAATCCTGCCATAGAAGACCAGGCAAGCGACAGGGCTTACCGCATCGGTCAAGAACGTCCGGTAACTGTTTACAGACTGATTTCTTCAGGCACCGTTGAGGAAAAGATCATCAGACTGCACCATGAAAAACGATCCTTAGCTGATGCCTTGTTAGAAGATACTGACCTCAACACGAAGATATCAGCCGAAGACATCATTAACTTATTGAAGGAAGATATAGAATAGAATGATTGTTGTAACAAAATATTGATAACTATGAATGATATGCTAAGCAAGATTCAGGAAACCGCTGAGTTCCTGAAGGAAAGAATGAATACTAATCCAGAAACAGCCATCGTGCTGGGTACAGGACTGGGTAATCTCGCCAAGGAGATTACAGACAAGACGGAGATTCCATACAAGGACATTCCAAACTTTCCGGTATCTACCGTTGAAGGACATAGCGGTAAGTTGATTTTCGGCAAGTTAGGCCAGAAAGACATCATCGCTATGCAGGGACGTTTCCATTTCTATGAGGGCTATACCCTTCAGGAAGTTACTTTCCCTGTCAGGGTGTTCCGTGAACTGGGCATCAAGACTTTATTCGTGTCTAACGCCAGCGGTGGTACCAATCCGAGCTTCAAGGTGGGCGACCTGATGATCATCACTGACCATATCAACTACATACTCGACAACCCGCTCTGTGGTCCTAACATCCCTTACGGTCCCCGATTCCCTGGCATGAAAGAGGTTTATGACAAGGAGCTGATCAAGAAGGCCGACGCCATTGCCGAAGAATTGAATATTCATGTGCAACATGGTGTGTATCTGGCTACCAAGGGTCCTACTTTCGAGACTCCTGCCGAGTACCGTATGTTCCGCACCTGGGGTGCCGATGCAGTCGGTATGTCAACCGTGCCTGAAGTGATTGTGGCTGTTCATTGCGGCATCAGGATATTCGGCATTTCCGTCATCACTGATATGGGTGTGGGCGAGGATGCCGTCGAGGCAAGCCACGAGGAGGTGCAGAAGGCAGCTGCCCTGGTAGAGCCTCAGATGATGGCCATCATGCGTGAAATGATTAACCGTGCTTGAGAAAAAATATGAGAACAGAAATCGCTACATTGGGTGAGTTCGGACTGATTGACCACCTCACTGAAGGCATACAGCTGCAGAATGACTCTACGAAAAAAGGCATAGGTGATGATGCCGCAGTACTCTCCTATCCTGCCGACAGGCAGGTTTTGGTGACAACCGACCTGCTTCTGGAGGGCGTGCATTTCGACTTGGTATATACTCCGTTGAAGCACTTAGGCTACAAAGCTGCCGTCGTGAACTTCAGCGACATCTATGCCATGAACGGGACACCTCGCCAGATTACTGTTTCATTGGGCGTTTCCAAGCGTTTCTCCGTGGAGGATATGGAACAGTTGTACGCTGGCATCCGACTGGCTTGCGAAGATTACGGAGTGGATATCGTGGGGGGTGACACCACTTCATCGCTCACAGGCCTTACTATCAGTATCACTTGTATCGGAGAAGCTGGCGAAGACCAGATCGTTTATCGCAACGGCGCTCATGAAACAGACCTGATTTGCGTGAGTGGAAACTTAGGTGCAGCTTATATGGGACTGCAATTGCTGGAACGCGAGAAGAAGGTGCTGGCTGGCGCCGACAAGGACGTGCAACCTGATTTCGCAGGTAGGGAGTATATCCTGGAACGCCAGTTGAAGCCTGAGGCAAGACGGGACATCATTGAGAAACTTCACGATGCAGGCATCAAGCCAACGGCGATGATGGATATCTCCGACGGATTGTCATCTGAACTGATGCACATCTGCAAGCAGAGCGGCAAGGGATGCCGTATCTATGAGGAGCATCTGCCTATCGACTACCAGACAGCTGCCATGGCGGAAGAATTTAATATGAACCTGACGACCTGTGCCCTAAACGGTGGTGAAGACTATGAACTTTTGTTCACCGTTCCGCTTACAGACCATGAGAAGATACAGGAAATCAGCGACGTACGACTTATCGGCCATATCACCAAACCAGAATTGGGATGCGCCCTCATCACCCGTGACGGACAGGAGTTTGAGCTGAAAGCGCAGGGGTGGAATCCATTAAAGTAACGGTTTTCGCAAATTTTTCCGTTGAAAGTTTTGCAGAATCAAAAAAGTTACGTACCTTTGCACCCGTTATCGAAAAAGATAACCGCAAAGTGATGGTGTCATAGCTCAGTTGGTAGAGTAAAGGACTGAAAATCCTTGTGTCCCCGGTTCGATTCCTGGTGACACCACAATCATAAGAAAGAGTATTAGTTTGCAAATAATTCCCTGGGCATCGCAAGAAGTTCGGGGTTTTATTTTTTTTATCAGATTTTGTTCCTATTTTTGTTCTCCGATAATAAATAATGTGTATATGAAAAAACTATCTTCCTTTCTTCTGGCTTTGATGACAGGTATAACCTTATCTGCACAGATTCATCTGCCAGGTTACAACCAAAGACTCATCAGCGAGGAAATCATGACGAAACCATGGAAAGCCATCTGGGTTTCAGCGGCTAATGAAAACGCCAGTGAATTTGGCGTGTATCATTTCCGCAAGACATTAACTTTAAATGAGAAACCTGATCAGTATGTTATCCATGTCTCTGCAGACAACCGTTACAAACTGTATGTCAACGGACAGCTTGCATCACTGGGACCTGCGCGTAGTGACATCAAGAACTGGAACTTCGAGACTGTTGACATAGCTCCGTACCTGAAAGCCGGCGACAACCAGATTGCAGCTGTCGTGTGGAACTTTGCCTCACAAAAGCCTGTGGCTCAGATGAGCGGAGGCTCTGCTTGCTTCATAGTACAGGGTAATACGGATGCTGAGAAAGGCATCAATACAGACCGTAGTTGGAAAGCGATACGCAACTCAGCCTATACGCCAAATCCTGTAGGATATAGCCAGGTATTGGGCTATTATGCAGCCGGCGCCACAGAGAAGATTGACGCGAGTCTCTATCCTTGGGGATGGGAACAGGCAGGTTTCGACGACAGTCATTGGCTCAACGCAAGAGGCTCTATGCCTGGCGGTTTAAAAGGTGCGGAAGACAGCTATAGCCTGCCTTTGATCCCCTCTCCTATTCCACAGATGGAGCAGACACCACAACGTCTTTCTTCCGTCAGGCTGGCTGAGGGAGTAAACGTCCCTGAAGGTTTCCTTAAACGTCCCGTTACACTGACCGTTCCTGCCAATACACAGGCGAAGCTATTGCTCGACAACAGTGTCTTGACTACAGGCTATCTTTCCATGCTCTTCAGCAAGGGCAAGGATGCCGTCATCAACATCGGCTATGCGGAATCACTCTATGAGGTGAATGAGAAAGGACGGGTTACAGGAGCCAAGGGTAACCGAAACGAAGTGGAAGGCAAGAAGTTTGTGGGTTATCAGGACGTCATTACTGCCGACGGAGGTTCACAAAGGCTGTTCACTCCGCTCTGGTGGCGCACCTGGAGATATGTACAGGTGGAAATTGAGACAAAGGAAGAGCCTTTGGAAATCAATGATATATATGGCACATTCAGTGCATATCCTTTCCAACTGGCAAGTTCTTTCAAGGCTCCTGGAAACCAGCTATACGATGATTTGCTGGAAGTGGGATGGCGCACTGCCAGGCTCTGTGCCAACGAGACCTACATGGATTGTCCTTATTACGAGCAGCTGATGTATTTCGGCGATACCCGTATCCAGACGATGCTCACCATGTATAACACACGCGACGAATATATGGTGAAGAACGCCATAGAGATGGGACGCCATTCCATGAACAATGAGGGCATTACCCTGAGCCGTTATCCCGATGACTTGGGACAGTTGATTCCTTCATACTCACTCTCTTGGATTGGCATCGCATACGACTATTGGATGATGCGTGGCGACGAAGCCTATGTCAAGACCTTGCTTCCTGCCATGAGAAGCATCCTGGCTTGGTATGAGTCATTCCTCAAAGACGACTATAGCTTAGACAAGATTCCGTTCTGGTATTTCTGTGACTGGTCTGAAGGCTTCCAGCGCGGTGTGATTCCTCGTGAGGATCATGGTAACTCGGCGTTGCAGGACCTTGACTACCTGATGGCTCTCGATGAAGTGATAGAGATGGAGAACGCCATGGGAATCAAAGGTATGGCTGACCACTATGCAGATATCGCGTCACATATACGTAGCGGATTCAACGCTAAATACTGGGATGCTGACCGCCAGCTTTATGCCGATACACATGACCATCGTAACTACTCTCAACATTCCAATATCCTCGCTATCCTGACTGGTATCATCAAGGGTAATGAGGCCAAAGCATTGTGCGAACGGATCCTGACGGCGGAGGGACTGAACCAAGCCACCATATATTATCAGTACTATCTACACATGGCAATGGATAAGGTGGGTTGCGGTGACCTGTTACTCGACCACATCTCTACTTATACCGACCTATTCAAGGTGGGGCTTACCACTGCTATGGAGTCACCGGAACCAAGCAGAAGCGACTGTCACGCTTGGAGTGCAAGCATGAACATTGAGTTTTTGCGTACCGTTCTGGGTGTACATAGCGATGCTCCAGGTTTCAGCAAGGTACTCATCACCCCTGCCCCAGGCAAGCTACAGGAAGTAAGCGGTTCTGTTCCTCATCCAAAGGGTGATATCCTGGTAAGCTACAAACAGGGCAAGAAGCTGGAGGCTACCGTCACTCTTCCTCAAGGACTCACAGGTACCTTGCGCTATAACGGCAAAGACCATCAGTTAAAAGGTGGTGTGAATACTTTTAAACTATAGGCAAAGTCATGAAAAGGCTCATGCTTCCCTTAGTAAGGGGAGTGCACAATAAGAACCATCCCTTTTGTGCTCACTTTTGTAAGCTGCTCCCGTAAAGAGAGCAGCTTTCTTTTTAACGGTTATCCATTTCCATCATCCTACTCACTACTCCCTAATCCGGAACGCCAGGCCGTAGCCACGGGCGATTTCCCTTGCCGGAACATCCTTCAGGGAGCAGCCGTTCTCCACACAGGTCATGGCCTTCAGGAGCTTGGTGAGCTGACGCTTGCCTTCCAATGTCTCAGGCGGCATCAGGTTCTCACGCCCGCCTGCCGAGCCAATGACCACCTCAATGATGTTCTCACCGTCAAAACAGCGTTTCAGCTTGTCATCGGGCAGCTGGGTAATCAGCATAAGCACCTGGCTGATATAGCCCTCTGTATCATTCCCGTCGCCGGGAGGAGCCCAGCGGCTGATGATGTTCCTCACACAGAACGGCTGCTTCTCCAAAGTCTGGAAACGCCGGTAATAACTCGCCAGTACACGCCATGCCGCACGGTAGCCATGCGCCATCGACTTAAACTGCACGAACGCCCTGTCGGTCTGTTGCTCACACTGGCCAGTCCAGTGTGTCATCCCCCTGCGGATGTTCAAGGGGTTGTTGTTTCTGAAACCTCTACTTTCTTTCATCAATCTTTGTTTTTAATCGTTCAACTTCCTGTTAGCTGCAATCACCTTGGCGCCAGATTGCGGGGGCAAAGATAGGATAAAACAAAGCTTCCAGAGGGATAAAAAGGCACGGAAAAAGCGACCTCTCCGAAGGTCGGAAAAGGTCGCTAATAATCAGGAAGCACAACGGTATCAGTCAGTTGCGCTTCTGTCGGAGAAAGTCGCAAAAAACACCACGAGCATATCGCTGTCTAAGCT
>JAFUVZ010000083.1 GCA_017471185.1 Bacteroidaceae bacterium | reverse complement strand
TTATTTTTTTAGAAAAACATCTATCACATCTATCACTCTATCACTAACATTTGATATTCATGTATTATCACAGTGATAGATAGTGATAGATAGTGATACATTTGGGCGAAATAATGTATTTTGGATGGAAAAAACAGTGCTAACCTGTCAATTTCATGCACCTTTCTGCACTGTATTTCTAACATGATATGCAGTAATGTAGGATGTTAATTCGTGGAATTCCGATATTACACTCACGGGGTAATGTCATTACACTCGTTGAGTAATCCCATTACATCCGTGGTGTAATAATGACTTAAAGCTTTGTCAGCAGAGGAAAAAAACGTCTTGCACCACCTGCCGCAGGCATTTCCATCACCCGTTCGAGCGTCATCCACCAGGTATCGCGATATCTCCTATGGGGGTATAACAGATACTGCGATATCTCGTAGGAGCCATCGGAATGACCGATAGGAGCTATCTCCCTAACTCACAGAGATAGTCAACACCACCTATGGCAGCTATTTCCTCGAGCTCAAGAAACTGCCCAACGATGCTGTAAACTGAAGTTTACCCCCACCTCATTCAATATCCATACTGATAACGAAGACAGCCTGTCAGCATCCGTCAGCATTCCGCTTGTCACACTTCTGCCCCTTCCCCTTCTGCAGATCAAGGAGGCAGACTTCGATTTTGACAGGAGGAGCAGGTCTATGTAATCGGCGAAAAGCGATGGCAAAGATTCTGCTAAAAACCGTTATTACGATGAACTCAGCAAAGAAAATTATTATTTCAGCGCACAACAGTGTTAAACTGTGTTAAAAATGGGGGGGTAATAAAGGTACACAAATATTTTGTATCTTAGCAGCCGAATTAGACAGATTTATGGACAAACTACCCTATAGAGAATTCATCGCCATGATGCAGGAGCGGACCCGCGAGGCAGATGTCCCCTACAGTGGCAGTTTCGAGTTGACACCGCTGTGCAACCTCGACTGTAAGATGTGCTATGTGCATCTGCAAGACCCGTCGGTGCGGCATCGGATGCTCTCGGGCGAGCAGTGGATATCGCTCATTCAGCAAGCCATCGACGAGGGCATGATGGAGGCGATGCTGACGGGTGGCGAGGCGATGACGCATCCCGCCTTCTGGGACATCTATATGTATCTCATCAATCACGGCATCCCGACCCAGGTGAAAACCAACGGACTGCTGCTCAACGAAGATGCCATCAGCAGATTCAAGGACTATCCTCCTTACAAGATAGACATCTCCCTTTACGGCTGCGACAGCGAGTCGTATGTAGCCGTGACGGGCGTGGACGCCTACGAGCAGGTGGTCCGCCATATCCGCCTTGCCGTAGAGGCTGGGCTGAAGATTCAGATCATGGTGACCCCCAGCAGTTATATGTCGCCTTGGACGGAGCGGGTGATAGCACTGGCTGGCTCGTTTGGCGTGAGCGTGATGGTGAATGGGAGTCTGATTGACCCGCATGAGAATACAGGCAGGAAGAAGGCAGACTTTGACCTCAGCCTTGAAGAGGACATGAGCATCAAGGAGAAGAAGCGGGAGATGCTGCCCCCGCTGTACGACGCTGCCGACCATGAGTTCTTTATGAAACGGCGCAATCGTCCAGTTTTGTCGGACAAGGGATTGTATTGCAGTGCCGGGCGCTCAGGCTTTGCCATCAACTGGGATGGAGCATTGCTGCCCTGTCTTGCCTTCCCCCGTGATGTAGTTTGCGCCTATCCGTTACGCAACGGATTCCGTCAGGCATGGTGCGAGGTGAACGAGGCGGTGAAGAACTACGAGGTACCGCAGGCGTGCCACAGCTGTGAACTGAACGACAAGTGCCATTACTGCCCGATGCACCATCAGAAGGTGGCAGCCAAGCACCTGTGTGACCCAGATTATTGCAACTATGTGAAGGCAAGATTCAAAGCGACAGAAAAGTCTGAGAAAGAAGTTTAACGACCGCAAGGTCATCATGTATAACAATTTAAAATCAAGAAAAGATGAAAACAGAAAAAATGACTTACGAGAAGCCGACCGTGCAAAAGGTGGAGTTCGACTTCAAGACCAGGATTGCAGCGTCGGGGTGTTTTCACCCGTCCGATATGGCTGATATGTTTGATGGAGATTGCAATATTCTTTAATGAAAAGCAATGAGTGAACTGCTATTAAACAAAGACTTTGTACTCCGTAAGGTGTGCGGTCTGAATGTCGTACTGCCTACGGGGACGAACGTCAAGGACTTTGGCGGTGCACTGAATCTCAATGATACCGCTGCGCTGATCTACGAGCAGTTGCAAGCTGGCAAGACCGTCGAAGAGGCTGCTGCCGCCCTCACGGAAGCGTATGACGTGACGCCAGAGACGGCACTTGCCGACGTGTAGGAAACCATCGACTCGCTGAGGGAGGCAGGCGTTGTTTCCTGACCTTCGTCAGCGAGACGTGATGGAGAAGATTTCGCTGACGGTAGAGCAGTGGATGGAACTGCAGCAGTCGCCTGACGGGACGGGACAGATACCCGTCTGGCTACAGGTGACGGGGTGCAGTATGCTGCCTTTCGTCCGCCCCAACCGCGACAAGGTGATGATTGTGGCGGTCGAGGCGGGTCAGCTGCGGGTGGGCGACATCGTGCTCTTCCCCGGCAAATACCTTGGCGGCGACTACTGCTTGCACCGGCTCTACAGGATAGAGGGCGACCGTGTGCAGACCTTCGGTGACGGCAACCTGCGCCCTGACCACTGGCAACCTAAGTCGCAGATATTGGGCAAGGCGCTGTTCATCAGGCGCGGGCGGCTCACCATCGACTGCCAGTCGCCCCGATGGCAAAAGGTGTTCCGTCTCTGGAATAAGTTATTGCCCTTGCGCCCTGTGCTGTTGCTACCATTCAGGGTGATGAACAAACTACACCGATTATTCCCACGAATCTTTTAGAGTATGCACGAATACTACTTTGCCAACTATCGCTTGTTAGTGGACGATGCCATCAGCAGCGACGACTCGATGGAATACCTTACCGATTTTGGCAAGGTGATGCCTGACACCCATACGTTTACTATTCACATGGGCGACGAGGCATTGCTTGAACAGGAATATTCGGATGCTACCGCGTTTCCCATCGTCTGTACCACGGAGCGGTTTAACCTCCACGACACGACGGACACATGGACATTCGTCTCTCTGATGGACGAGAAGAGTATGAAACGAAATGGCAAGTATGTGCTGACGTGCAGCAGAGACTATAGCGAGATGACACTTTACATCTCACGACAACCCTACTATGAGGAAAGAATACAACGATGGCTGACACCCAACATCCCCATTTCCTCTGCCATCCGTGCTGCCTGCGAGGCTGGCATGACGATGCGCGACGGGATGCCCCTGCACGCCTCGCTGGTAGAAAAAGACGGCTACGGCGTGGTGTTCCTCGGACCTTCGGGCATGGGCAAATCGACACAGGCAAAACTCTGGGTGGAGCATCAGGGTGCCGACTTCATCATCGGCGACCGCCCGGGCCTTCGCCGCATCAACGGGCGGTGGATAGGCTTCGGTATGCCGTGGGACGGCAAGGATGGCATCCGTCAGCAGAAGCAAGTGCCCATCCGTGCGCTCATCTCCTTGGAGCAAGCTCCCGAGAACAGCATCCGCCGCCTCACGAAGCAGGAGGCGATGATTGTACTGCTCAACCAGGTGATGATGCCCATGTGGGACGATGCCGCCATGACGCTGCTCACGCCCCTGATGGGACAGTTGGCAAGCGAGATACCTTTCTACCATTTGAAGAACCTGCCCAACAGGGAGGCAACAGTGCTGACGCGGGAGGTGATTTGTGAAACATGCGCATCCGAAAGGAAGCCCATAGTATGATGACAAGATAACGCACGGCCGGTTGTGGCTTGATAAGGCTGCCATCATGACACTGCCCAAGCGTATCAGATACAGGGCACTGTCATTAAGAAACATTAAAAGATGAAAGTACTTTGTCAATGAACTACCTTTACTGGCTTTAATCTTTATTACACCACGAATGTAATACTAATTAATGGGGCTTTATCTGGCTGGAAATAAAAATAGACCTGCTTTATTATAGGCAGGTCTTGTCATTTTTGCTGTGATTTTTGAAACTTTGTACCCGGAGTGGGACTTGAACCCACACAGCTGCAATAGCCAAGGGATTTTAAGTCCCTCGTGTCTACCGATTCCACCATCCGGGCAGCCAGTAGTGAGCGGAAAACGAGACTCGAACTCGCGACCCCAACCTTGGCAAGGTTGTGCTCTACCAACTGAGCTATTTCCGCAAAAATTTGTTCCCAATTTTTACGGCATTTTTAGCTGCGCCTCAGCAAACTCAAGTAAGCTTGGTTTGCATTCGGCTTGCACAAAAATTCCGCATACGTTTGTTCTTTGGCCGGCATTGTCGGCTGCGCTCGGCATAATCAAAGCAAGTTTTGCTTCTGCTCTCACTTGCACGACAATTCCGCAAACGTTTGTCTTTGGCCGGCATTGTCGGCTGCGCTCGGCATAATCAAAGCAAGCTTTGCTTCTGCTCTCACTTGCACGACAATTCCGCATTTGCAGCTGCAAAGATAAGTGGTATTTTCCAATCTGCAAAAAATATCGGCAACTTTTTAACTTTGCAACAGCTTGTGCTCGGCTTCTGCTACCTTCTGGAAGCCAAACTTTGCCATTTCTTGCTCCATCAGACCGGCTATCTCGGCATTACAAAGATTGCCGATGCTGCCCTCATGGGTGTGATGCACTTCCTGGGCATGATGGAACTCGCCTGCCTCATACTCCAAACCTACCTGCTTGTAGGCGTCTCGGAAAGGCACACCCTGTAAAACCAGTTCGTTAACTCGCTCAACGGTAAAGATGGGCTGGTAACGGGAGTCATCCAGGATATGGGTGTTCACACTCAGACGACTAATAATATAGGTAGTCATTCGCAGGCAATCCTTGAGCTCGTCGAAAGCTGGGAGGAAAACCTCCTTCAGTATCTGATAGTCGCGGAAATATCCGCTTGGCAGGTTGTTGCTGATGAGTATCATCTGTTGGGGAAGAGCCTGCAACTTGTTGCACTTGGCACGTGTAAGCTCAAACACATCAGGATTTTTCTTGTGAGGCATGATGCTGGAGCCTGTGGTACACTCATCCGGCAATTTCACAAAGCCGAAGTTCTGGCTGTTGAACATACAGGCATCGAAAGCCAGTTTGGCAATGGTGCCGGCGATGCTTGCCAAAGCGAAAGACACGTTGCGCTCCATCTTGCCGCGGCCCATCTGGGCATACACCACATTATAGTCCATCGAGTCGAAACCCAAAAGCTCTGTGGTCATCGTGCGGTTCAGAGGGAATGACGAACCATAACCGGCTGCTGAACCTAACGGATTGCGGTTCACCATACGGTAGGCAGCCTGGAGCATCGTCATATCATCTACCAGACTCTCTGCGTAAGCGCCCAGCCAAAGGCCGAAAGACGAAGGCATGGCTATCTGCAGATGGGTATAGCCAGGCATGAGTACATCTTTGTATCGCTCACTCTGCTCCGTCAGCGTGTGGAAGAGCGTTTCAGTGAGTTCAGCCACCTCCTGCAACTGGGCACGGGTAAACAGCTTTAGGTCAACTAACACCTGGTCATTGCGAGAACGTCCGCTATGGATCTTCTTGCCAATGTCACCCAAGGCGCGAGTGAGCATCAGCTCCACCTGGGAATGGACATCCTCAATGCCCTCTTCAATTACAAACTCACCTTTCACGGCGATACCGTAAATCTTTTTCAGTTCGTCGAGTAAGACACGTAGCTCGTCTGCTGTAAGCAGTCCGATGCTCTCCAGCATAGTGATGTGAGCCATACTGCCCAGCACATCGTATGGAGCCAGATAGAGGTCCATCTCTCGGTCTCTGCCGATGGTGAACCTCTCTATCTCTTTATCTATCTGTGTGGATTTTTCCCAAAGCTTCATTGAACATTGAACATTGAACGTTGAACATTGATGTTTTGAGACGGGGCACGCCCGTCTCTACCATAACTTGTAGCTAAAAAGGAACCTGAGCCAATGCTTCCACAATGCGGTTCAAGCCGTCTTTGATAGGCTTCTGCACCATACCCAGCATAAAGGCATTGAGCTGAAGGCCCGCAATCAGCTTCATCTCACAGGCTTCAGCACCTTGAGGAATCAGTTCCATGCGTATGTCAAACGGAATGGGTGATTGCACTGTGCCGTATGTGATACTGTGGAAAGGCTCCGTGCTTTTCAGCTCCATTGACACTGCTCCCATCGGAGTCTTGAAGGTCAGCTTGCCATCGCCCATGCTGATATTGTCCAGCTTCTCGGCAGGGATGCGTTCCTTCAGTTTTTCGAGGTTGTCGGGATTTGACAGCTTCTCGAACACCCTACGTTGAGGGGCGTTGATTATCTTGCTGTCGCTCTCAAAACTTGTGGTACTCATAAATATCTTAGTTTATTTCAAATCGTCACCCCAATGAGCCGGATCCTTGCGCCACTCGTTCAGGGTAGGAATGTCTTTCTCTTCAATATAGCCAGTCTTCAAGGCAGTCTCAATCACAGCTTCATAGTTGGTGAGGGTTACCAGAGGCACTTTAGCTTCCTTGAAAGCCTTCTCTGCCACAGGGAATCCGTAGGTATAGCTTGCCACCATGCCTATCACCTCACAACCGTCACGGCGAATGGCTTCTACAGCTTTCAGGCTGCTTCCACCTGTAGAGATGAGGTCTTCCACTACCACTACCTTCATACCGGGGCGAAGCTCACCCTCGATGAGGTTTTCCAAACCATGATCTTTTGGTTTAGAACGAACATAAACGAATGGCAAGTTTAATGCGTCAGCCACCAGGGCACCCTGAGGGATAGCACCTGTAGCGACACCGGCTATGGCATCCACCAACGGAAAATGCTCCATGATGATACGTGTAATCTCCAGTTTCACGAAACTGCGCAAAGCAGGGTAGGAAAGGGTCTTGCGATTATCGCAATAAAACGGTGACTTCCAGCCTGAAGCCCATGTGAAAGGGTTGGCTGGCTGTAACTTTATCGCCTTAATTTTTAATAACTTGTCGGCGAATAATCTCTCTAATGTCTTCATAACACTTAATTCTTTACTAAAAACAAATGCAAAAGTAAACAAAAGAATGATATTTCCCGAAAAGATTCTCTTTTTTTTCAATCATCTATGTTGCATAACACCTCTTCATAGGTGAAGCCTCGCTGCAAAGCGAAGCGTGTGAGCTTGGCACGCAACTGATACTCGTCTTCCTCTTTCAGCGACTTGCGCTTCTGCTTCAGTAAGTCGCACAATATCTGTATGTATTCCTCTTTGTCAATCACCTCATCCATCAACGGTTTGAACACTGCTGAGGGGATCTGTTTCATGCGCAGGCCTTGCTCTATCTTGACGCGTCCCCACTTGGCGAAGCGGTATTTGTCGTTGATGAAAGCTCGCGCATAACGGGTCTCGTCGATAAATCCCTGCTCCACCAGTTTGTTAACGATGTTTCCGGCATCTTGGTCTTCAATGCCCCATAGCATTAGTTTTGCCGTGATATCAGCGGCACAATGCTCTCCTTTGGCGCAAAGTCCGGCAGCTTTGGCAAGCGCTTCTGTTGGTGATAATGGCTTCATTTTTTTTAATGGATAATGGATAATGGATAATGTTGGTTCAGTTTAAACGTGCGAAGAGGAAGCGGTCGTTGTGGCTCATGTCTTGTTCAACAGAGATATCCTGATAGCCTTGTTCCTCCAACATCACTTTCAGTTCATGGCCATAAGCCCTGTTGATCTCGAAAGCCAGCCAGCCTTTAGGCCTCAGCATCACCTTCCCCAGTTCCCCAATCTTGCGATAGAATACCAGGGGATCCTCATCAGGCACAAATAACGCCAGATGAGGCTCATAGCGCAATACGTTCGGCTCCATATCACCCGCTTCTTTCTTAGTAATATAAGGAGGATTGCTCACGATGCAGTCGTAGCTTCCTTTGTCAGAAGCAGTAGGCTGATAAGTGAGGATATCCGCTTGAAAAAAAGATACTTTTCCTTTCAGCCGCTCATTGTTGGCCTGGGCTATGGCTAACGCTTCTGAAGAGACATCGCAGGCACAGACCTTGGTATCTGGCATTTCTAACGATAGGGAAATAGCGATGCATCCGCTACCAGTGCCGATATCCAGGATATGGGCGTCAACAGGCAGGTGATGTGTCAGCAATTCAGTCAGTTCCGCTGTTTCAGGACGAGGAATCAACACACCTTTGGCTACATAAAACTCCCTGCCTAAGAATGGAGCCCGCTGCTGGATGTATTGAATAGGCTCAAAATCCTGTAATCTGTTGAGGATGTTTTGCAAAAAAGTTTTCTGGTTTGCGGATAAAGCTATATCTTTGCCGAGAAAAAAGTCAACAGACGTTTGCCCTAACATCTCGCAACAGATGATGCGGGTCAAGGCATTGGCTTCTTGCTTACCGTAGAGAGGAAGCAGAGCCTGGCGGATTTCTGTCATGATGTTTGGCATTTCTTTCGGCAAAGTTAAGGATAATCGAGAGCAGAAAAAAATATGTTCACATAATTTTTTGTGCCGGGATGTAGTAACTTATCTAAAGGTACGGATAATTAGAGAAAAGACGATGACGAATGATGAGAAATATATGATGCGTTGCATCCAACTGGCTCAAAACGGGCAGTTGGGAGCTGCTCCTAACCCTATGGTTGGAGCCGTAGTAGTATGTGACGGACGCATCATCGGCGAAGGCTATCATGCCCGTTGTGGAGAGGCTCATGCTGAGGTAAATGCCATAGCGAGCGTAAAAGATGAGTCTTTACTGAAGCGGAGCACCATCTATGTGAGCCTGGAGCCTTGTGCCCATTGGGGCAAGACACCTCCGTGCGCAAACCTGATTGTCAGCAAAGGGATTCCCAAGGTGGTGATAGGCTGTAAAGACCCTTTCAGCAAGGTGTCTGGCAAAGGGATTGAGATCTTACGGAATGCAGGATGTGAGGTAGTTACCGGTGTGTTGGAAAAGGAATGCATGGAACTTAACAAGACATTCTTTACCATGCAGCTGAAGCATCGCCCTTTCATCACACTGAAATGGGCAGAGTCGGCTGACGGCTATATGGATATGGTGCGTGAAGGTGGGGAGCCTGTGAAACTCTCATCGCCATTGACTCAAATGATATCTCACAAACGTAGGGCTGAGCATCAGGCGATTATGGTGGGTACCAGGACGGCTCTGCTCGACAACCCTTCTCTCAATGTGAGGCAATGGGTGGGCTCACAACCTTTGCGCATCGTGATAGACAGAGACCTGAAGTTGCCCCGCCATCTGAAACTGTTTGACGGTAGCCAGCCGACATTGGTAGTGACAGAGAAGGATGAAACGCTGGATAACGCAGAGTGTTTCCGAGCTGATTTCAGTAAAAGCATCCTTCCTCAGTTGATGGAAGAGTTATGCCATAGGAATATCCAGTCGCTTTTGGTGGAAGGAGGCTCAAAGCTGCTCCAGTCATTCCTGTCTGAAGGGCTCTGGGATGAGGCTTATGTGGAGCATTGCCCCTGGGTTTTAGGAGGCGGAATTATGTCACCAAGTCTTATTAATCCTAAAAAATCATTCAAAAAAAGGCAAATTATGGGGCGAAACTACCATATTTATTATAATTTTGTATAAAACTTCGTTAGAAATCTGCTCATAAAAAGAATTGTTTTTAATTTTGCAGGTTGTAAATAACAAAAGAAGATTTTCATGAGAACAAAACTCTTAATGGCCATAGCCTGTCTGCTGAGTATCTGCATCGGATTCAGCTCCTGCTTAAAGGGAAGTGATGAAGGTGTGATTGAGGTAAACATCAGTACCGTTGTGACGGCTTTTGGCATTGACACCATACAAGGAAGATACTATAAGTTCAGCATCGACCAGCTGAATCATGTAATCTTCAATGCTGACTCACTGCCAGTAGGAGCGGAAAAATATCTGGGCAGTATTGCCATAGATACTTTCAGCGCTTCGGGCTATATTACTTCAGGCTTGCTTGACTCTCTTGTCATGGTTGGCGGTAAGGTAGATCTGACACCTGCTGTCAATCAGCCTGGCATCACTTTCAAGATTGTGGCAAATGACGGAAGCAGGTCGCAGAACTACAATCTGCAGATCAATGTACACAAGTTGGATCCGGATTCCGCTACGTGGAAGAATATTGCAGGGCTGCCTGATGAGATTATAAACATGCCTCCTCAAGCTGATCAGAAAATGCTGATGGCAGATGGTCATCTGGTGGCACTCCTTAACAGCAAAACGATGATGGTTGGTGACGTGACTGTAGCCGACCAATACAGCTGGGCAATGGTGCCGATGTCTGGATTGCCTGATGACGCATTGATCCATTCTGCCCTTTATTACGATGGTTTGCTCTACATGATCAGTGAATCAGGAGATGTGTATAATTCAGAAGGCGATGGAGTGTGGACAATAAACGAGACGTTGAGCGGAGGTGTCAAGACCCTGTTGGCGTCATTCTCAGATAAACTGACTGCGATACGCGAAGTGGAAGGAGAGCAAGTGTTCTGTCTGACTACCTCTGCTACCGAGTCTTGGACTGACGGAGTAGCGGTGCCTGCAGCATTCCCGACAGACAGAGTGTATTCTTCCGTGTATGTGTCTGGCACAGGCGTGGAGCGTGCCATTCTGGTGGGGAATGCTGATGATGAGGCTGAAATGATCGTGCCCTGGATGACTATTGATGGCGATGACTGGGGAGAGATGTCAACGAATACTGATTATTATTGCCCAGCGTTTGAGAACCCATCGGTGCTTTGTTACAATGAATTCTTCTATGTGATAGGCAACGGCCTGGAAACCATGTATGAGTCATTAGGCGGCATCGTGTGGGGAGAGTCTGTGGGCAAGTTCCGGCTTCCAGAGGATATAAATGGGAATGAGAACTATGCTGTAGCAGTTGACGTTAATGATTATATATGGCTGTTTACAGGTGACGGCCAGCAGAACCAATTGTGGCGTGGAAGATTGAACAAACTGAGTCGCTAATATATAAATAAGGTGTATGGAGAAGGAAATACAGTTGGATATGAACCGCATCCCTGCTCACGTGGCCATTATTATGGATGGCAACGGCAGATGGGCTAAACAGCGTGGTTTGGAACGCACTCTGGGGCATCAGGCTGGTGCAGAAACGGTTCATCAAATTGCAGAAGAAGCTGCCAGACTGGGAATACGCTTCCTTACCTTATATACTTTCTCTACAGAGAACTGGAATCGTCCGGAACAAGAGGTGACGGCACTTATGGGACTGCTTTTCAGTCATATTGAGGAAGAGACCTTTATGAAGAACAACATCAGTTTCAAGGTGATTGGCGATATCGGCAAACTGCCTGAATTCGTCAGGACAAAACTGATAGAATGTATAGAGCATACTTCTGGAAACACAGGCATGTCACTGGTGCTTGCGTTAAGCTACTCCTCTAAGTGGGAGCTTACAGAAGCTGCCAGACAAATAGCCCAAGAGGTGAAGGAAGGCAAGCTGCAACCGGAAGAGATTGACAGTGAGATGATACAACGTCACCTGGCCACGAAGGATATGTCAGATGTGGACCTGCTGATACGTACGGGTGGTGAACAAAGGCTGAGCAATTACCTGTTGTGGCAATGTGCTTATGCCGAACTGTATTTCTGTGATGTCTTTTGGCCTGATTTTAAAGAGTGTGAGCTGCGTAAAGCTATCGCTGATTTCCAAAGCAGGGAAAGACGTTACGGAAAGACAAGTGAACAAGTGATGAATGAGAATTGAAATAGATAATAACACAAAAGATGATGCATAATCGTTTTTACACCATATTGTTAATAGTCGCTTGCCTGATAGGTGGCGTGCAGATGGCGGACGCTCAGGAGGAAGTGGCTGCCGACGCATTGAACCCAGGTACTCCAGTAATCTTGTATTCAGGTGAACCGAAGAAATATGTCATTGAAGACATTGCTGTGGAGGGAGCGGATAACTATGAAGATAATGTCATAATCAGCATTTCTGGCTTGTCGGTAGGAGAAACCATCGAGGTTCCGGGCGACGATGTGTCAGAAGCGGCCAAGAGATACTGGAAGCACGGTCTTTTCTCTGATGTCAGCATTATTGCAGACAAGATTGTTGGCGACCGCATCTGGTTGAGGATCAAGGTATCTATGCGACCTCGCGTGAGTGAGGTGAACTATCATGGCATCAAGAAATCTGAACTGGAAGATCTTCAGGCCCGCATCGGTATGATTAAGGGTAGCCAGATCACTCCAAATGCCGTGAGCCGTGCGGAAACGATTATCAAGCGTTATTTCGACGACAAAGGTTTTAAGAACGCTACGGTACAGCTGGTACAGAGGGATGACCCAGAGAGGAAGAATGAAATCATTGTCGATGTGAACATTGACAAGAAGGAGAAGGTGAAAGTGCATCAAATTACTATTGTAGGAAATAAAGCACTGAAGACCAGTAAACTGAAGCGTGTGATGAAAAAGACCAACGAGAAGAACAAGCTGGTTAATATATTCAGGGCTAAGAAGTTTATCCCAGAGAAATACGAGGAAGACAAGCAGCTGATCATTGATAAGTATAATGAGCTGGGTTATCGTGATGCGGTTATCTTGGAAGATAGTGTGAGCAACTTTGATGACAATACGGTGGATGTGTTTATCCGTTTGGAGGAAGGCCAGAAATACTATATCCGAAACATCTCTTGGGTGGGTAATACGGTTTATCCGTCTGACATCCTGGCTAATGTGCTGCAGATGAACTCGGGCGACGTATATAACCAGAAGAAGCTGGAGGAACGTACGGTGACTGATGATGAGTCAGTGGGCAACCTGTATTACAACAACGGTTATCTGTTCTACAGCCTTGACCCTGTAGAGGTGAACATCGTAGGTGACTCTGTGGATCTGGAGATGCGTATCTACGAAGGTCAGCAGGCTACTGTAAATAAGGTGACCATTTCAGGTAACGACCGCTTGTATGAAGATATCGTACGTCGTGAACTGTATGTAAAGCCCGGTAAGTTGTTCAGTAAGGATGACATCATGACTTCCATGCGTGAGATTCAGCAGATGGGTCACTTCGATCCTGAACAGTTGCAGCCTGATATCCAGCCGCATCCCGAAGACGGTACTGTAGATATCGGTTTCCCATTGGTTTCAAAGCCTAACGACCAGGTGGAGCTATCGGCTGGTTGGGGACAAACGGGTATCATCGGTAAATTGAGCTTGAAATTCACCAATTTCTCAATGAAGAACCTGCTGCATCCTAACAGGAAACATCGCGGACTGCTGCCGCAAGGTGAAGGACAGACACTAACATTGAGTGGACAGACCAATGGCAGTTACTATCAGAGCTATAGTATTTCGTTCCTCGATCCTTGGTTTGGTGGCAAGAGACCTAATGCGTTCCAGGTATCAGCCTACTACTATGTGCAGACTGATATCAGTAGCCGTTACTATAACACCGCTATGATGAATATGTACAACTATGGTTATGGCATGGGTGGTATGTATGGTGGTTATGGTGGCTACGGCTATGGTGGTTACGGTGGTTATGGCTATGCGAACTATGAGAACTATTATGACCCCGACAAGTACATGAAGATGATCGGTGCGTCAGTGATGTTTGGTAAGCGATTGAGCTGGCCGGATAACTACTTCCAGGTTTCTGCAGAGCTTTCGTTCAACCGCTATATGCTGAGTCAGTGGGTTTACTTCCCCGTTACTGACGGTAATTCTAATGAAGTGGCGTTGAACCTGACTTTGGCACGTCGTTCTACGGATAACCCGATTTATACGCGTCAGGGTTCTGAGTTCAGTTTCTCACTGCAGATCACTCCTCCCTGGAGCGCTATAGATGGCAAGGACTACAGTAAGTATGACCAGAATAACCAGGATGATTACAACAAGATGTATGAATGGATTGAATACCACAAGTGGAAATTTAAGTCAAAGGTTTTCATTCCATTGGCCGACCCATATACCGTGAAACGCACCCCAGTGCTGATGGCTCGTGCAGAGTTCGGCTTGCTGGGACACTATAATAAGTATAAGAAGTCACCGTTCCAGACATTCGATGTGGGTGGTGACGGTATGACCGGTTACACCACATACGCTACAGAAAGTGTGGCTCTGCGTGGCTATGAAAACAGCTCGCTCACCATGTCGAGAAGTCAGGCGGGTTATGCTTATACACGCTTCGGATTGGAATTAAGATATCCTTTATTGCTTGAGACAAGCAGTACTATCTATGCTGTTGCGTTTTTAGAAGGAGGAAACGCTTGGCATGATGTGTCGAAGTTCAATCCGTTTGACATGAAACGTTCCGCAGGTCTGGGTGTGCGTATCTACTTGCCAATGATCGGTATGATGGGTATAGACTGGGCTTACGGATTTGATAAGATTAACGGCTCTAAGCAATACGGTGGTAGTAACTTCCACTTTGTGCTGGGACAGGAATTTTGATTGTATCACTTAAAAAGAGAAGGATGTTATGAAAAAGTTTGTGTTATTCATGTTTACCCTGTGTGTCCTGAGTTTGAGTGCCAGTGCACAACGCTATGCATTGATTGACATGGAGTACATTTTGCAGAATGTTCCTGCCTATGAGAGTGCGAACAGTGAGATTGAACAGCTGTCAAAACAATGGCAGGCAGAGGTGGAGAAGGTGTCAAAAGAAGCCAAGTCACTGTATGAAAGCTATCAGTCGGCCAAGAACCTGACTGAGGCTCAGCGTACAGCACGTGAAAATGAGATAGTGGAAAAGGAGAAGTCGGCAGCAGAACTGCGTCGTAAATATTTCGGGCAAGAAGGTGAGCTGGCAAAGAAACAGCAGGAACTGATGCAGCCTATTATGGATGATATCTATGAGGTAGTGAAGGCTATCGCTCAGGATAAAGGCTATAGTATGGTGATTGACCGTGCTTCGGCTTCAAGTATCATCTTCGCTTCGCCAAATATCGACATAAGTGATGAGGTATTGACGCAATTAGGTGAATAATTCAAAAATTATTCCTACATTTGCAGTCGTTATCAAAAAGTTAATAATGTAAAACAATAAAAAACGAGAATTAAGATGTTAAAGAAAATCGTTATGGCCGTTGCTTTGATCGCCCTGCCAGTACTGGGTGCAATGGCTCAGCAGAAGTTCGCTCACATGAACGCACAGGCTGTCATTGTTGAGATGGCTGAATACAAGAAGGCTCAGACCGATATTGAGACTATGCAGAAGAACTATCAGGATGAGCTTCAGCGTACACAGGACGAATTCAACAAGAAGTATCAGGAGTATGTAGCTCAAGCTGACTCTCTGCCCCGCAATATCGCAGAGCGTCGTCAGAAGGAACTCCAGGATATGGCTCAGCGTCAGGAGCAGTTCCAGCAGGATGCTTACCAGTCTCTGCAACAGGCTCAGCAGGAAGCTATGGCACCAATCATTGAGAAGGTGAACAAGGCTGTGCAGGAAATTGGTGCGGCTGAGGGCTACATTTATATTTTCGATCTCTCCAGCACCAGCATTCCTTTCGTGGGTTCCCAGAGCGTGGACATCACTGATAAGGTTAAGGCAAAGGTGGGCGTAAAGTAGTGTTATGAACCATCGGTTGTCAAGCATACCTGGCCCTATCGGGGTGTTTGATTCAGGTTACGGAGGCCTCACGATCTTGAGCAAGATTCGTGAGGCCTTGCCTGCTTATGATTATATCTATCTGGGTGACAATGCGCGTAATCCTTACGGTACTCGTTCCTTCCAGATTGTGTATGAGTTTACTTTGCAGGCTGTCACCCGACTGTTTGAGTTAGGCTGCCATCTGGTTATCTTAGGGTGTAACACAGCTTCGGCTAAGGCTTTGCGCAGCATACAGATTAATGACCTGCATCAACTGGATGTCAACCGGCGTGTGCTGGGTGTCATTCGTCCTACCGTAGAGTGCGTGGGCGGATTGACCGCTACTCGCCATATCGGCTTACTGGCAACTCCCGGTACTGTGAAAAGCGAGTCTTATCCGCTTGAGATCAAGAAGCTTTTCCCCGATGTGCAGGTAAACAGTCTTGCTTGTCCCATGTGGGTACCATTGGTGGAGAATAATGAGGCTGATGGGGATGGAGCTGATTATTTCATCCGTAAATATCTGGATGAGCTTCTGGCCAAGGATGATAAGATTGATACCATCATTTTAGGGTGTACACATTATCCTTTGTTGCTGAAGAAAATCAGGAAATACGCTCCGCAGCATATTAATATCATTACACAAGGAGAATTGGTGGCAGAGAGCTTGAAAGACTATCTGCATCGACATCCCGAAATGGATGCCAAATGTACCCGTAACGGTACATGCATATACTATACAACTGAATCGGAAGAAAAGTTTTCTGAATCCGCTTCTATTTTCCTCAACGAATTGATTAGCGTCAAGCACATTGATTTATGAAAAGGATTACAGTAAAGGTGGGTAGCAATGTACTCACAAGACCAGATGGTACGTTGGATGTCACGAGAATGTCTGCGTTAGTTGACCAGATTGCCCAACTTCGTCACGAAGGGGTGGAGGTGATACTGGTTTCATCTGGTGCTGTGGCATCCGGTCGCAGTGAGATTAAGCCTTCCTCCCGTCATTTAGATACTACTTCACAAAGACAGCTTTTCTCTGCTGTGGGACAGGCCAAGCTTATCAATCGTTATTACGAACTGTTCCGTGACCATGGGATAGCGGTAGGACAGGTACTTACCATGAAGGAGAATTTCGCCACTCGCAGACATTATCTGAATCAGAAAAACTGCATGACAGTGATGCTGGAGAATGATGTCATACCCATCGTAAATGAGAATGATACCATCAGTGTGACTGAGCTGATGTTTACTGATAATGATGAGTTGAGCGGACTGATTGCCTCGATGATGGATGCTGATGCTTTGATTATACTGAGTAACATTGACGGAATCTATAATGGCTCGCCTTCTGACCCATCGTCGCAAGTAATCCGGGAAATTGGCCAACAGATGGATTTGTCTGATTATATCCAGACATCCAAATCGAGTTTTGGGCGAGGAGGTATGCTTACTAAGACTAATATTGCCCGTAAGGTGGCTGATGAAGGCATTGAGGTGATTATCGCGAATGGTAAGAAAGACGATATCCTTCTCCATCTGATGCATGACGCTGATACCGTTAGTACTCGTTTCACTCCTAATCCACAGGGGATCAGCGGGGTGAAGAAATGGATAGCCCATAGCGAAGGTTTTGCGAAGGGCGAGATCGCCCTGAATGCCCAGGCTGTTGAAGCATTGCGTGGCGAGAAGGCCGTGAGTGTGCTGCCTGTAGGCATTATCCGTGTGGAAGGAGAGTTTGAGAAAGATGATATCATACGCATCGTGGATGTAGAAGGAGAACCAATAGGTGTGGGCAAGGCCAATTGTACCTCAGCCCAAGTCAGTGCTACGATGGGGAAACATGGTAACCGCCCTGTGGTGCATTATGATTATTTGTATTTAGAGAGTTAATATATATATATATATATGGGTAGTAATGTTCAAGATTCCATGCTGACTGCACAATTGAAGGAAGTGCGGAAAGCATCCAGACAATTGCTGCATCTGACAGATGAAAGGATTGCTGAAGTGCTGTGCGCTGTGGCTGATGAAACGATAATACAGGCAGAAACGATTCTTTCAGCTAATCAGGCGGACTTAATGAAGATGGATGCTTCAAATCCTAAATATGACCGTCTGAAACTGACACTTGACCGTCTGCAAGGTATAGCTGATGATATGCGTCATGTGGCACAGTTACCTTCACCTGTTGGAAGAGTGTTGCGTGAAACCGTTCGCCCCAATGGGTTGAAGATAAAGCAAGTCAGTGTGCCGTTTGGCGTTATAGGCATTATTTATGAGGCACGTCCAAATGTCAGTTTTGATGTCTTTTCCCTTTGCCTGCGAAGCCACAATGCCTGTGTGCTTAAAGGGGGTAGCGATGCTCATATTACTAATTCGGCAATCATTCGGCTTATTCATGACGTGTTGCTTCGTTTTGATATTGATACGCACGTGGTAGAGCTTCTGCCTGCAGAACGTGAGGCTACTTCTGAATTGTTGCATGCCCGTGGTCTGGTGGATTTGATTATCCCTCGTGGAAGCAGCGGATTAATCCGCTTTGTGCGAGATAACGCCACTGTACCGGTTATAGAAACTGGAGCTGGTATCTGCCATACCTATTTTGATGAAACGGGTGATGTGACGATGGGAGCCGCTATCATCAACAATGCCAAGACTCGTCGTGTGTCTGTATGCAATGCGCTTGATTGTGTGTTGCTTAATCGCAAACGTCTGGCAGATTTACCTGAACTTTGCAAGCCATTGGCAGGAAGCCACGTGATTGTCTATGCTGATACTGAGGCTTATGACAGTTTGCAAGGGAATTATCCTGCGGAATTGTTGAAGCATGCTACTGAAGATAGCTTTGGTACAGAGTTCCTGGATTATAAAATGGCCATTAAGACAGTATCATCTTTGGATGAGGCGATAGCGTGGATCAATGCAGTAGCTTCTGGTCATAGCGAGTGCATCGTTACCCAAGACAAGGAAGCTGCCGACAAGTTCTATAATGAGATTGATGCGGCATGTGTGTATTGGAATGCCCCTACCTCCTTCAGTGATGGAGCTCAGTTCGGTTTAGGAGCTGAAATAGGCATCAGCACACAGAAACTGCATGCCCGTGGCCCTATGGCGTTGGAGGCCATTACCACGTATAAATGGCTGATAGAGGGTGAAGGACAAATTCGAAAATAAATAAAGAACTTATGAAGACTTTTAGTAGAGTAACTGATTTAGGCGACTTGCACCAAGCTTTGCAGGAAGCCATTGAGATAAAGAACGACAGGTTCAAATATGTGGAGTTAGGTCGTAACAAGACTTTGTTGATGGTGTTTTTCAATTCAAGCCTCCGAACAAGACTGAGTACTCAGAAAGCTGCCATGAACTTGGGTATGAATGTGATTGTCCTGGATGTTAATCAGGGAGCTTGGAAGTTGGAAACAGAGCGTGGCGTCGTTATGGATGGTGATAAGAGCGAGCATTTGCTGGAGGCTATACCTGTGATGGGCTGCTATTGCGACATCATAGGCATTCGTTCATTCGCTGGCCTGAAGGATCGTAATTACGATTATGCAGAGACGGTTTACAATCAGTTCGTGCAATATAGCGGTCGTCCAGTGTTTGCTATGGAAACTGCTACCGTTCATCCTCTTCAGGCATTTGCAGACCTTATTACGATTGAAGAGCATAAAGAAGTGAAACGCCCTAAAGTGGTGCTTACCTGGGCGCCTCACCCCAAGGCTTTGCCACAGGCTGTACCTGACTCTTTCGCAGAATGGATGAATGTGGCTGATGTGGATTTAGTGGTGACCCATCCTCATGGTTATGAACTCGATCCGTCGTTCGTTGGTGATGCTGCTGTGGAATACGATCAGCGTAAAGCTTTGGAGGGAGCAGATTTCGTATATGCCAAGAACTGGAGTTGCCCAGGTGTCACTAATCCTGCTGATTACGGACTGGTTCTTAGTAAGGATATGAGTTGGACTATCGATGCCGAGCACATGTTATGGACCAACAATGCCCAGTTTATGCATTGTCTTCCTGTGCGTCGAAACATGATTGTATCAGACGATGTGATAGAAAGTTCTCGCTCCTTAGTGATACCGGAAGCGGCTAATCGTGAAATATCTGCTACGGTGGTGCTGAAACGAATGTTGGAGGCTATACGTTAATATTAGAAGATTGTTAAATGAAACATGAGCAGAAGTAGTGCTTTTTATAAGGCCGTTTTATTATTGATAATTGTCAATTGCCAATTCTCAATTGTCAATGCGCAGAAGCTGGAGTGGAAGTTGGGTGCGGAAGGATTCTTCGATAATGGAGAAGGAGACGACACTTATCGCACCACCATGACATATAGCGGTTTACGTGTGACTCCTGAGATAGGAATCAGTTGGGATGAAGGAAAACATCGCTTTATGGGCGGTTATAGCGGATTGGCAGAATTCGGTAAGAAACATGGCTTTACTGATGGTACCCCTGTACTTTATTATCAATATCAGACTAAGCCTTTGACCTTTACTTTTGGTAGCTTCATGCGTGATCAGCTTTTAGGTGACTATCCTTCTTATATGATGAGTGATACCATTCGCTATTATCGTCCTGTAATGCAAGGCTCCGTTTTCCAGCACCAGCATAGCCGTGGCTATTTCGAGGCTTTTCTTGACTGGACTGGTTTGCGTTCAGATAAAGATCGGGAACAATTTATGGCGGGTTTGAGCGTGAAACATATAGTTGGCAAACAGAATGACTCATCATGGTCGAAGGTTAATGGTCAATTTTTTGTCGGGATGGAAGGCTATTATTATCATTATGCGCTTACGTGGCATGCAGATGAAAGCCAGCACATTCATGACTACTTGGTTGCCCACCCTTACATAGGGTATCAATTGCAGAGCCGTGTTACCGCTGCGTCAGTAGAAGTCAAAGCTGGTGCATTGTTTAGTTTTGACAGAGAACGTGGTATGGAAAACGGGAGTCGTACGCCAATTGGTTTTTTAGGCGAAGTCAATGCACATTGGAAACATCTGTCTTTGCAAGAGATTTTCTATGCAGGAGGTCATCAGCAGCCTTTTGGCAAAGCTTATTTCGGTAAGTTTTATTGGGGAGATTCCTACTATCATGCGCCAGCTTATAGCCGTACGGACATTCGTTATCAATTCATCCGAAATGAGTGGGTGGAAGCCGATGCTGGTGTTGTGTTTAATATTACAAAGGCTGGCTTGAACTGGCATCAGATGTTGTCTGTACGTCTGAATATCGGTAGCCACCGTCATGCGAAGATCAATTTATAATCACATTTAATAATGGCATTATGAAAGCGTTAAAACTATTATTGATTGTTATGCTTGTTTCAGTTAGCTTGCCTTCAATGGCTCAAGAGCTTAAAGGTGTGATTCTGAAGAATGGGAAACCACAGAAGAATGTCTCTGTTTGGATGAAAGTAGGGCGTTCGTCAGCGTTGACTGATAAAGCTGGTCAGTTTGTGCTGTCAAATGTTATGCCTGATGACACTTTGCAGATTTCCGTAAGTTCTAAGTATGATGCAAAGTTTTTGGTGGGTACATTGAAAGATGTGACAATTACCCTTGATAAAGAGTCATTTGTTTTGAATGATGGTACACAGGAAATTCAGTTACCTTATTCACCTGTGCCTCAATTAAAACGAGGCGGAGCTATTACCCATGATGTCATCATGCGTGCCGGCTTAAAAAGTGTGTCTGATGTTATCAGACGATTTGTACCAGGTGCTCAGGAGGCTTCATCGCTGACAGGAGAGAAAGTGCTTTCAATAGCAAGAGGGCAAAACTCCATGAGAGGACCTGAACCTCCCCTGTATGTGGTTGACGGGGTGCCATATGAAGTCTCAAGTCCCAACGATATTGTTACTGTAGAAGATATCGCCGAACTTTCCGTTGACCGTGACGGGTCTGCTTGGGGATCACGTGGTGCTAATGTTGTTGTTATTATTAAAACTATAGGAGGTAATGCTAAGTAATTGCATCCATTTATACCCTTATAAGAGGTCATAAATAAGACTTTTTCTTTGATAAATCAAGCTAAGTTTGTACATTTGCGTGATAAATTTATATTATGAAACAGTTCTGGAAAAACTACATAAATGACAAATGGGCGCTGCAGTCACTGTATGCGATGAATATGTTAATTGTTGTGGCTGCCCAGGATTTAAAGGTAATATGGGGGAGGCAGTCAGGATGGCTCTTCATCATCTTGATGTTTGTAACCCTGTTTATAGTGTTTGGTCCGATTATTTATAAGCTGGTAGGCGGAGGTCCATACGATGAAGACCGCAGGATCAGAGGTGTCTTCTCTGTCTTTGTGGTGAGCATTATATTGGGTGCCTTACCTATAATATTTGAAGGTCAGTATTGGCTCTATCCTATAGTTTTGTTGGTTGAACTATGGATGTGTGTCAGTGTAGGCAAATGGGCGAGATTACGAGAAGGAGAAGATGAACAGAAAAGGATACACGTTAACTTTAAAAATAATAGCAAATGAACAGAAGAAATTTCTTAGGAATGGGTGCCGCTGCATTGGCAGGTCTGGCATTGGTACCAAGCATGAGCTCATGCGACGGACAGGCAAAGCCAGCAGCTAAGGCTGCTGATGGTAAGCCAAATTCAAACTTTGGTGGTGTGCACATGGGTACTATTACCTATAGCTGGCGTGATATGCCAGGCGGTCTGGAGAATCTCATCAAGTATTGCAAGGAAGCTAATGTAAGCAACCTTGAGCTGATGGGTAACGACCTTGAGACTTGCCTTGGTGCTCCAGAAAGTCCCATGATGGGCTTAATCATGGGCGCAATGGCTCGCTTGACCCCAGAAGAGCGTGATGGTGCCATGAGAAGACTTGATGGCATCATGGGCATCCTTAACGATGATGAGAAGAAACAGATGAACGATTACAACGAAGGTTATGCTAACTTCAAGAAGAACCTTGATTGGAACAAAGTGGAGGAAGTACGTAAACGTTTCGAGAGCGAGGGTATTGATATCCATATCGTAAAGACCCAGCCGGGTGCTGACAGCTCTGATGAGGATTGCGAATATGCATTCAAGTTGGCAAAGGCTATGGGTGCCAAGGGTGTTACTTCTGAGATGTCTCTTGCTGCAGCTAAGCGTTGTGCTCCATTCGCTGAGAAGTACGATATGTTCTACTGCATGCATAACCACTTCCAGTATGCTACTCCTGAGTTCGCTGCTGGTCCTGACGAGGTGTTGGCTGTTTCTCCAAATGTAATGCTGAACTTCGACTTCGCTCACTATTTTGGCTCTACAGGTAAGAACCCATGCGACTTCATTGAGAAGTATCATGATCGCATCTTCTCTATGCACACCAAGGACAAGACTGGTCCTAACGCTCAGACTCCTAACGAGAATCAGGTATGGGGTCAGGGACAGACTCCACTGGAAGATGTGCTGAAGCTGGTGCAGAGCAAGTATCCGCAGATATATTGCGATGCCGAACTGGAATATCAGGTAGCTCCTTGGAGCAACTCTGTTAAGGAGGTAGGCACTTGTATGAAGTTTGCACGTCGCGTTTTGGAACTGGGCTAATCAATTCAGTTTGCTAATTAAAGTAAAGGCTCCTGCTGGAAGTCAGTAGGAGCCTTTGCTCAATCTAATACCATAACTGTAATTCATAACAATAGCAGTGTCGTGTGTTATCCTGTCTTTATGTTCTCTCTTTTCCTCATGTGAACGTAATTCTTTTGTCGTTTTATTTGGTATTGCAAAGATAAAGCTAATCATGATGGTTTGAGTTCTTGTTGGCATTAAAGCGAAAAATGTGCTTTTAATGACGAATTTTTATTCGACTCATTCTTTTATTTCAATCATACTGAGTATATTTGTAGAATAAAATATCATGAAGAGGCACAAAGTTATGAAACAATGGATTTTGGTATGTTTGGCAGCCATCTTCGCCCTCACGGTTGAGGCGATAGATGTGCAGCGTATGGAGCCAGCCAATTGGTGGGTCGGCATGGAAAACCGCGAGGTGCAAATACTGCTCTATGGCCCTGATGTGGCGCATTGTGACATTAGCGTCAGTTATCCTGGCGTTACATTGAAGGAAGTAGCGAAGGTGGAGAATCCCAACTATCTTTTCCTATATTTAGACATTGCAGAGAACGCACAACCAGGTTCGGTTGATATTCTGCTGAAAGATGGCAGAAAACAACAAAAACAACGTTTTGAACTAAAGGAACGTAATATGCGTGAAGGTGCCCAAGGGTTTTCTCCAGCAGATGTGATATACCTGATTACGCCAGATCGTTTTGCCAATGGAGATAAGTCGAATGACAACTTGCTGGATGTCCAGTCTGATCGAAGCCGAAGTGGAGCAAGACATGGTGGCGACATTCAGGGCATCATTGATCACCTTGATTATATTCAAGAGTTAGGCTTCACGACCATCTGGCTGAACCCGATTTTGGAGAATAACCAGCGGGGCGGGTCTTATCATGGCTATGCCATCACGGACTATTATAAAGTAGATGCTCGTTTTGGCAGTAATGAGGATTATGTGCGGTTGATAGACATGGCTCATGCTAAAGGGATGAAGGTCGTGATGGATATGATATTCAACCATTGTGGCAGCAACCACTGGTGGATGAATGATATGCCTTCACACGACTGGCTGAACAATCCCGATGAATATGTACAGACTTCTCACTTCAAATGGACACTGATGGATGTACATGCGCCACAATCTGAAAAGGACATTCTGGTAAATGGTTGGTTCACCAGGGGCATGCCTGACTTGAACCAACGCAACAGACATTTGGCGAGATATCTGATTCAGAATAGTATCTGGTGGATTGAATATGCCGGAATTGATGGCATCAGGCAAGATACCCACCCGTATGCTGATTATGATTTCATGACAGAGTGGTGTGAGGAGGTGGAGAAGCAATATCCTGACTTCAACATCGTAGGTGAGGCTTGGTATCCTCGTGGCACGGCATCGGCCTGGTGGCAGAGGAACAATAGAATCAACGATAACAATACCCAGTTGAAGACGGTAATGGACTTTGATTTGGCATTCACATCTGCCAAGGCATTTACGGATGTGTGCAACAGCAGCGAGGGCTCGGAGGCTGGATTGTTTAAGATTTATGAGGTCATTGCACAGGATTTCCTCTTTGCTGATCCTGACAATATCCTGGTTTTCCTTGACAACCATGATTTGGGAAGGTTTTCCTTGAAAGATGACAAAGATCTGAACAAATATAAGCAGGCGATAGCCTTTCTCGCCACCACACGTGGCATTCCGGAAATATATTATGGTACGGAAATTCTGATGACTGGTACTAAGAAAGAAGGTGACGGAGTGATCCGTACTGACTTCCCTGGCGGATGGGAGGAAGACCCTGTAAACGCTTTTACACCAGAGGGGCGCAATGATAAACAGAATGAAGCATGGAACTACATGAAGAAGCTGTTGAACTGGCGTAAAAACAGTACTCCTGTAACTGAAGGCAAGTTAGTGCATTATACGCCAGACCGCAGTGGATGCTATGTTTATGCACGTATCGGGGGTGGTCATACTGTATTGGTGATGATGAATGGTACGGATGAGGCCAAGACACTTGATATGAAACGCTTCCATGAAGTGATTCAGAACTATACCGATGGCGTGGATGTGGTTACTGGTAAGGATATTGATTTGCAGAGTCCTGTGGAAATTCCTGCCCGTGGCGTTTATGTGATGGATTTACATGCTGTTTTGCCTTGAAGTCTCAGTATTATGAAGACCCCCAAATTCTTAAGTGCTTTTAGTGTCACTGATTGTTTGATGTCAGGTGATGGCAAATGACGTGCTACTTGTAACCTAAAAAAGAAAGAATATGAAAAATAGAACTTTATCATTGGTTTTCATTACTTTGCTTGTAGGCTGTGCTCAAAACCCTAATAGCCAACACTCAACGAACAATGTTCAGCATTTAACGTACCCGATTGATCCAGTTCCATTTACCAGCGTAAAGGTGAGTGAGGGTTTCTGGGGGCAGAGGCTACAAGCCAGTCGTGAGGTAACGGTACCTTTGGCTTTTAGCAAATGTGAGGAAACAGGACGATACCGTAATTTTGAGAACGCTGCACATCCGAGCGATACCATTCATGTGGGAGGATTCTCGTTTGATGATACTGACGTGTATAAGACCATCGAGGGTGCCAGCTATCTCCTACAGACTTATCCTGACAGGAAATTGGAACGGTATATTGACAGTGTGCTGATGATTGTGGGCGGAGCTCAGGAACCAGATGGATATCTTTATACGGCACGAACTATGAATCCCAAGCATCCCCATGAATGGGCAGGCACAAAAAGATGGGAGAAAGTGGAGGAACTGAGCCATGAATTTTACAATCTTGGGCATATGCTTGAAGCAGCTGTGGCTCATTACCAAGCCACAGGCAAACGCAACTTCCTGGATATCGCCATTCGCTATGCTGATTGTGTGATTAGGGAAATAGGTCCTAATGCCGGACAGGAAATTAGGGTGCCGGGGCATCAGATTGCTGAAATGGGACTGGCGAAACTATATCTGGCTACTGGTGATAAGAAATACCTTGATCAAGCGAAATTCTTCCTTGACTATCGTGGCAAGACTGAACATCGCGATCCTTATAACCAAACGCATCTGCCCGTATTGGAACAGAAAGAGGCGGTTGGGCACGCCGTCAGGGCTACCTATATGTATGCAGGGATGGCTGATGTGGCTGCTCTGACTGGCGATGACGGCTATATCCATGCCATTGATACCATCTGGAATAACATCGTGTCTAAGAAGATGTATGTGACCGGTGGTATTGGCTCAACCAATGACGGTGAGGCGTTTGGGGCTAACTATGAATTGCCGAACGCAACCGCTTACAATGAAACCTGTGCGGCTATCGGTATGGTGTATGTCAATCACCGTCTGTTCCTTTTGCATGGCGACTCTAAATATTATGATGTATTGGAGAAAACCTTATTTAACGGTCTGATATCTGGCGTATCATTGGAAGGTGACGCATTCTTTTATCCCAATCCGCTGGAAGTGAAGAAAGAACGCAAATATCAGCGTCAGGCATGGTTCGGATGTGCTTGTTGCCCATCCAATATATCACGCTTCATACCTTCATTGCCGGGCTACGTGTATGCCGTGAAAGGCAATGACATATATGTGAATCTATTCATGGGTAATACCTCTACTATTCAGGTAAATGGCAAACAAGTGACTCTGAGACAAGAAACGGCTTATCCCTATAGCGGTAATGTGAAACTGACGGTTGAACAGGCTGCAGAGCCATTCACCTTGAAAGTGCGTATCCCTGGGTGGGCACGCAATGAGGCAATGCCTTCAGACCTCTATATGTTTGCCGATGATAAGCAGAGTTTGTATTGCGTGAAAGTTAATGGTGAAGCTGTCCAGGCTGACTTGCAACAAGGTTATTTTGCTATCAACCGTGCTTGGAAAAATGGCGATGTGGTGGAGGTGAGCTTCGACCTGCAGCCTCGTTTGGTAAAGGCTAATGAACAGGTGGAGGCTGACAGAGGCCTGGTGGCTATACAGTGCGGTCCGATTGTGTATTGTGCAGAGTCACCTGACAATATCAAGCCAATCGATAGCATTTCACTTAACCCGGACACTTCTTTGAAACTGGAGTGGCAATCAGAGAAGCTGCATGGCATTAATCAGATTATCACAGACGATGGAGTAACCCTGATTCCTTATTACGCTTGGGCACATCGTGGTATCAGTGATATGAAAGTATGGATACCTTATAATAATTGACTATATGAAGAAAACATTAATGATGCTGGCTATATCCGCATTATGCTTGGCAGCGTGCGACAGTGGATATCATCGCACAGACCGTGGCGTGATTGTGGATGTTGACTTAAGCGGTAATTATGAAAGGACAGATCAGACCAGCAGGGTGATGCTGGAAGTGATGGGTGAGAAACTGATTCACGTTAGAGCAGTACAGGACCTGGATTTTGAGAGTGGCAGTCTGAGCCAGAAGCAACTGGGTGAGTTTCCACAAGATAGCAGCCTGATTGTTGTTCATGACATTCCGAAAGTGCCTTTCAATGTAGAGAGCACAGACGACTCAGTCTTTATCATGACCAAGACTTTGATGGCTGGCGTGGATAGGAAAACAGGAGCTGTGCGTTTCCAGGATGTTGTGACAGGTGAGGTGATTTTACAGGAGCCAGAAGGTGGACGGCAATTTGTTCCGATTGAGAGGGATGGCAAGCGGGCTTTCTCTGTGTCTCAGACGTTCCTGACTACCGATAATGAAGGGCTGTATGGATTAGGCCAGCATCAGGCTGATGAATTCAATTACAAAGGCAAGAATGAGGAACTGTTCCAATACAATACGAAAGTGTCTGTGCCTTTCATTGTCTCCACTCGTAACTACGGTATTCTATGGGACAGCTATTCGCTTACCCGATTTGGCAATCCTAATGACTACAAGCAGCTGGGTGAGGTCTTCACTTTATACAATAAAGTTGGAGAGCAGGGCTCACTGACTGGTACCTATCAACCTGCTATGGGCAAGACTTTGACACGTGATGAGTCAAAACTTTATTTTGAGCATTTAGATCGTGATAACGGACTGAAAACGGTGGTGAATCTGCCACAAGACTTCAACTTCAATGGTGCTAAAGTGACTTATGAGGGTGAGATTGAGCCATCTGTTACGGGAATGTATAGGTTCATCCTCTATTATGCCGGCTATGTGAAAGTCTATATTGACAATGAACTGGTGGTGCCAGAGCGTTGGCGCACGGCGTGGAATCCTAACAGCTATAAGTTTGGCGTAAACCTGACTGCTGACCGTCGTATTCCTATCCGCATTGAGTGGGAGCCTGATGGTGGAGTTTCATATTGTGGCTTGCGTGTGATGGAAGAACCTGATTCTGATGATTTCACCAATCATTATATCTCTTGGTGGAGCGAAATGAATAATGCTGTGGATTACTACTTTGTGTATGGTGACTCTATGGATGAGGTTATCAGCGGTTACCGCACTCTGACAGGCAAATCGCAAATTATGCCTAAATGGGCGATGGGCTATTGGCAGAGTCGCGAGAGATACAACACTCAGGACGAGATAGTAAGTACCTTGAAGGAGTTCCGCAAGCGTCAGATACCTATTGACAACATTGTGCAAGACTGGTTCTACTGGCGTGAGGACCAGTGGGGAAGTCACGAATTTGATCCTGTTCGCTTCCCGAATCCCAAACAGATGGTAGATGATATTCACAACTTAGGTGGACACATCATGATTTCCGTATGGCCCAAGTTCTATGTCAATACGGAGCACTATAAGGAATTTGATGCGCATGGTTGGATGTATCGGCAGGCAGTGAAGGATGATATCCACGATTGGGTTGGCCCTGGTTATGTGGGCTCTTTCTATGATGCCTATTCCGCTCCGGCTCGTAAGCTGTTCTGGAATCAGATGAAGGATCATCTTTATCCGTTAGGCATTGATGCATGGTGGATGGATGCTTCTGAGCCCAATATTCGTGACTGCACTGACATTGAGTACCGTAAACTGCTCTCTGGACCTACGGCATTGGGTCCTACCGACCAGTATTTTAATGCTTATGCACTGATGAATGCGGAGGCTATCTATGACGGACAGCGTAGTGTGGACAATGATAAACGTGTATTCTTGCTCACCCGTTCTGGTTTCGCTGGTCTGCAACGTTATTCTACGGCTACCTGGAGTGGCGATATCGCTACTCGTTGGGAAGATATGAAGGCGCAGATATCCGCTGGGTTGAACTTTGCCGTGTCTGGCATTCCTTACTGGACTATGGATATTGGTGGTTTTTGTGTCGAGAACCGCTATGTTGCAGCTCAAAGACTTTTCGACCGTACTGGCATTGAGAATGCAGACCTCAAGGAATGGAGGGAACTGAATACACGTTGGTATCAGTTTGGAGCGTTCTGTCCGTTATATCGGGCTCACGGACAATTCCCGTTGCGAGAGGTGTGGAATATCGCACCGGAAAATCATCCGGCTTATAAGAGCATCGTTGCCTACACCAAGTTGCGTTATAACCTTATGCCTTATATCTATTCATTGGCAGGTATGACCTATTTCAAGGATTATACCATCATGCGTCCGCTGGTGATGGACTTTACAACTGACAAGCAGGTCCGTAATATCGGCGATCAATATATGTTTGGACCATCATTGATGGTGGCTCCTATATATAAATATGGTGCACGAACCAAAGATATGTATTTTCCTGCAGGTAACGGATGGTATGATTTCTATACAGGTAAGTTCGTTCAGGGGGGGCAACGTCTCACGGTAGATGCTCCTTATGAGCGCATCCCTTTGTATGTAAAAGCAGGCAGCATCGTGCCTTTCGGCCCTGATATCCAATACGCGATGGAGAAACAGCCGGAAGAGGTAACGTTGTACGTCTATACCGGTGCTGATGCTGACTTTACACTGTATGAAGATGAAGGCGTGAACTATGGCTATGAGCAGGGCAGATGTGCCACTATCTTTTTCCATTACGACGATGCCGATGGTTCACTAACTATTGGCGAGCGTGAAGGAGAGTTCCCTGGCATGTTGCATAAACGGATGTTCAAGGTAGTGAAGGTGTCAAAAGACAAACCTCAGCCATTTGACCTGAATGCCTCTTCAAAAGTGATTGATTATAATGGAGATGCACTGGAAGTTACTCTTTGATGAATTAGTCTGCCCCCTTTCTCATAATAGAGAGGGGGCAATTTGTTTTCCTTGATTGCTTGCAAATATAGCTTCAATCATTTATCTTTGTAGAAATTTTACTTTAATATTCCATTTTATGTCTATTTGGATTCTATTCAAGCTTCTGGGCTCCCTCGCCCTCTTGATGTTCGGTATGAAGTCAATGAGTGAGGCGTTACAGAAGATGGCTGGTCCTCAATTACGCCACGTTCTTGCGGCTATGACCACCAATCGTTTCACAGGTTTGCTGACTGGTATGCTGGTAACGGCCTCCGTACAGTCTTCTACTGCTACTACGGTGATGACAGTTTCTTTCGTTAATGCCGGCTTGCTTACTTTAGCCCAGGCCATTTCTGTCATCATGGGTGCGAATATCGGTACTACGCTCACTGCATGGATCATGTCAGCGGGCTTTTCTTTTAATATAACCGATTTTGTTTGGCCTGCTTTTTTCATCGCTATTATCCTTATTTATTACAAGAAGAAACGTTATATTGGCGATTTCCTGTTTGGTATATCGTTCATGTTCTTGGGATTAGGAACTTTACGACAGACGGGCATTGACATGCACTTAGGCGAGCAGCAGGCTGTACTCGACTTCTTCGCTTCTTTCGACCCTGATTCCTTCTCTACTACCATCCTGTTCCTGTTTATGGGTGGTGTGCTGACCTTCTGTGTACAGTCTTCAGCAGCTGTGATGGCTATCACCATGATTCTCTGCTCCAGTGGGGTGTTGCCTATCTATCAGGGTATCGCATTGGTGATGGGTGAGAATATAGGTACTACAGTTACTTCAAATCTGGCTGCTCTCTCTGCAAACACGCAGGCGCGAAGGGCGGCATTGGCACACATGTTCTTTAATGTGTTTGGCGTTGTATGGATTCTCTTCGTATTCCGTCCGTTTGTAGATATGGTTTGCGGTATGGTGGGCTATGATACTACGATGAGTGCCGATGCCGTTGGTCATGATGTCTATCTTGCCAATGCGGCTAAGCTTTCTTTTGTGCTGGCTGCTTTCCATACTTGTTTCAATGTAGCCAATACCTTTATCTTGATTTGGTTTGTTCCTCAGATAGAGAAGTTGGTTTGCTGGATTATCAAGCCTAAGAAGGTAGATGAGACTGAGGATTTCCGGCTGCATTTCATTACTGCTGGCTTCATGAAGACACCGGAGTTGTCAGTGCTTGAGGCTCAGAAGGAGATACAGGCTTTTGCAGAACGTATGGAGCGTATGTTTAACATGGTTCGTGAACTCCTGGTTGAGAAAGATGAGGAAAAGTTTACACAGCTATATACACGCATCGAGAAGTATGAAGGTATTTCTGATAATATGGAGATAGAGATTGCCAAGTATCTGGAGTCTGTCAGTGATGCTCACCTTTCTGATGATACGAAGGCCAAGATCCGCGCTATGTTGCGTGAGATTTCAGAGTTGGAGAGCATTGGTGATGCTTGTTACAATATGGCTCGCACTATCAACCGCAAGTTCCACGGCAAGCAAGAACATTTTAATGAGAGGAATTATGATCATATTCACCACATGATGGAACTTACTGGTCAGGCTTTGTCGCAAATGAATGAGCTGTTGTCTGGTAGAAAGAGCGATTTCGATGTGAACCGTACATTTAATAAAGAGAACGAGATTAATAACTATCGTGACTTGTTGAAGTCTCAGAATATCCTTGACATCGAGAAGAACGAATATACTTACGGTGTAGGTACCGTTTATATGGATCTTATCAATGAATGTGAGAAGCTGGGTGACTATGTGGTGAACGTAGTTGAGGCTCGTACCAACACGAAAGAAAAGAAAGATTAAAATATTCTTTTCAATAATTTAATGCAATAAGAAGGCATAGTAATAGAGAAGAGGGGGAAGCTCAGGCTTCTCCCTCTTCATTATAATAGCTCTAAATTGATAGGCTACTTATTTATACTGCCTTGCATCAGCCGCAGCTGCCGCACAAAGATTATGCTACTGCATTAGCCTCAGCCTTCTTGCGCCTCTTCTCTGCCTCTTCGGCAAGGATGTCCTCAACAGCGGCCTGCGCGGCGGCCAACGGATGCTGATTATCAACGAGTTACAGAGTTTTTGTAAACTACTGGCGACTCTTTGACGACACATTCTGCACGTTTTTACACGCTCCAGGCAACAATAAACGTGTTTTTACGGCAGAAAAATCTCTTTCTATGTCATATTTTCAATTTTTGGTTTTACAATAAATTGCTCGACTTAGGTCTCACAATCGTTAACTGTAAATGCTTCATGTAATCTATAGAACTATAGCCCTCAGAAACACTCTGCAAACTTTGTTTGCAAAGTTAATGATTTCTTCTGACTTTTCGCTCATTCTGCTCGCTTTTCTTGCAGAATGTGTTTGTTTTTTAACATATATAGACGAAATGGCATCTCTTCTTGCCACAATTTGTCTCAGTTAAAAGAAAAACGGATGGATTCTTGCGGTGTAAGTTTAGGTTTAAGTTTAGATGTTCTTATATATATAATAAGGTAAAGTAAACCCTACCTATAATGTTCGAGTTTAATAATTTCAGTTTAGAGGTTCATGTATATATACATGGGTAAACGTGTACCTAAACTTTACAGAATGAAAAGACTTTCTATTTCCCAATAACACATTTTTCTTTTTACAGAAGAAAAATCCATTTATTAGTCCCACCATCCCCTTCTCATTCTACCCTCCTTTTCTGATGAGCCAGTTCTTGATGAGAAGGGTAAAAACTGTATTTTCAAAGTAACAAAATTATGAAAGTTAACAAAAATGTCTGTAAAACGGGAAAAAATGCACTGATGTCCATGGTTTATTCAAATGAAATGTCTATCTTTGCATTTGAAAAATCATCAAAATTTCAAAGGTCTTATGATAAACGGACATTCTATAGATAGCAATACTTTAAGGCAACGCATAGAAGCGTTGCCTGAAGATAGTATTCTGTTTCGCTCTGACTTCCCAGAATATCACGCTGAATTTGTTGGTAGCACCTTGTCTGAACTGACCAATGAGGAAGTATTGACAAAGATTGCGCAAGGCATTTATGCCAAACCTCGAAAAAGTCGGTTCGGAATTGTACTTCCTACTGTTGATAAAGTGGTACAAGCTATAGCAACCCGTGATAATGCCCAAGTTTTACCTTCAGGCATGACAGCACTAAATATACTAGGACTATCTACGCATTTTCCAATGAATTATACGTACCTAACAACATGCAGCGAGAGGACAGTTAAACTCGCCAATCGTCAGGTA
>JAFUVZ010000082.1 GCA_017471185.1 Bacteroidaceae bacterium | reverse complement strand
GAAGAGGATTACGACCCATGCCTTGTTGAGACCTCCGAATTCATAAGGCGGATGACACCACTTACATCTTCCGTCTTACATCTTACATCTCAAGGTGCAGCGTTCTTGTATCAGATGCTGAGAGAGAAATTTTGAAGCGGTCAAAAAGCCTATAGCCTCCTTTTAGCCTGCTTACTGCCTTACTCCAGAGTAAGCCTACAAGCAGAGTAGAAGCAGGCTAAAAGGAGGCTAGAAGCAGGCTAAAGCCTACTTGGAACATGAAACTTTGAACTTGAATCCAGCAACGAAGTTGCGCTCCAGGCACATCTGGGCAAGCCCAGAAGAGCCTTCCGCTCTAAGCGGTACAGCCCAATGCCCGTCGAGCGGGCATCCGGCTGTGAGTTGAATTAGCGGCAGTAGCCGCACGAGGGGGGAATCCAATAGTGAAGAAAGTAGAGAATAAACAATTAATATAGAATTATATATGTCAGTATTTAAAGACAAGGTGCTGCTGATCACTGGCGGTACAGGTAGTTTTGGCAATGCCGTGTTGAGGAGATTCCTTGACAGTGATATTCGTGAGATTCGTATTCTGAGCCGCGACGAGAAGAAGCAGGACGATATGCGTCACTTCTTGCAAGCAAACCGTTCTGATGTGGCTCACAAGGTGAAGTTCTACATTGGAAACGTGCGCCAACGCGAAGCCGTTGACTTTGCGATGGCAGGTGTGGATTATGTATTCAGTGCTGCCGCATTGAAGCAGGTGCCTTCCTGTGAGTTCTTCCCAATGGAGGCTGTTCGTACCAATGTGGAAGGTACGAACAACGTGCTTCTGAGTGCCATTGCCCACGGTGTGAAGAACATTGTGGTTCTTTCTACCGATAAAGCAGCTTATCCTATCAATGCGATGGGTATCAGCAAGGCTATGATGGAGAAAGTGGCAATTGCCCAAGGACGTGCACTTGGCGTAGGTGCTAAGACCACTATCTGCTGTACACGTTATGGCAACGTAATGGCAAGCCGTGGCTCTGTGATTCCTCTCTGGGTGGAGCAGATGATGGAGGGTAAGCCTATCACCATCACCGACCCGAACATGACTCGTTTCATGATGACGCTGGACGATGCCGTTGATTTGGTTATTTATGCTTTCACTCACGGTGAGAACGGTGACCTCTTTGTTCAAAAAGCCCCGGCAGCCACACTGGATGTGCTGGCTGAGGCTCTGAAGCAGACCTACGCCAAGATTGATCCTAAATATGGTGAGACAGAAGTGAAGGTGATTGGAACCCGTCATGGAGAGAAACTCTACGAGACGCTGGTGACTCGTGAAGAGATGGCTAAGGCGATTGATATGGGTGACTACTATCGAATACCTTGCGACAACCGTGACCTCAACTACGACAAGTTCTTTACGGAGGGCGACCACAAAGTGGAGCAGGTAGAGGAGTATCACTCTCACAATACCCGTCGCTTGGATGTGGAAGGTATGAAGGAATTGCTGCTGAAGCTGAACTTTATTCGTGAAGACCTGGGATTGCAGCCTCGTGCAAAAGCAAGAGATTATAGATCAGAGTAATCAAGAATTATAGAATTAGAGAAAAATGAAATTCTTTATTTGTGGCTGCAACGGTATGGCGGGACATACCATCAGCTTATATCTTCAGGAACAGGGTCACGATGTGTATGGTTTTGACCTGCACGAATCAAAACTGATTAAGAGCTTTGCCGGAAACGCTTTTGATACCGAGACCATAGGACGTGTTATCAAAGAAGGTAACTACGATACAGTCATCAACTGCATTGGTGTGCTGAATCAGTTTGCAGAGAATAATCACGCACTGGCGGCTTTCTTGAACAGTTACTTCCCTCATTTCTTGGCAAAGACCACTGAAGGAACAGATACTCAGGTTATCCACATGACCACCGACTGTGTTTTCTCTGGTAAGAAGGGTAGTTACACTGAGCATGACCTGCGGGATGGTGAGACCTTCTATGACCGCAGTAAGGCACTTGGCGAATTGGATGACGAGAAGAACCTTTCTCTGCGTAACAGCATTGTTGGTGCAGACATCAATCCCAACGGCATTGGTCTGCTGAACTGGTTTATGAACAACACTAAAGGAGAGAATCCTGTGGTGAATGGCTATACCAAGGCCATGTGGACAGGCCAGTGTACCTATCAGTTGGCAAAGACAATGGAGGCTGCTGCCAAGGAGCGTGCTCACGGACTGGTGAATGCCGTGCCTGATACAGACATCTCCAAGTATGAACTGCTGAAACTGTTCAACAAGTATCTGCGTGGTGGTCGTGTTCAGATAAACCCTGTGGAAGGCGTGAATGCAGACAAGAGCCTGAAGCGTACCAACTGGGATTTAAACTACCGTATTCCTGACTACGAGCAGATGGTAGCGGAAATGGCAGAATGGATTTATAAACATAAGGATTTATACCCTCACTATAACCTGTAAACATTATGGGAAAACTGAAATTGATGACTATCGTGGGCACGCGCCCCGAGATTATAAAGATGTCTGCAATTATCAAGAAAGCAGACAAGTATTTTGATCAGATTCTGGTTCACACTGGCCAGAACTATGACTATACCTTGAATGAGGTGTTCTTCAAAGACCTGGGTTTGCGAGAGCCAGATTATTATCTGGGTGTGGTTGGTGACAACCTAGGCCAGACAATGGGCAATGTTATTGCCAAGAGTTATGAGCTGATGGCAGAGGTGAAGCCAGATGCCGTGATTGTGCTTGGTGACACCAACAGCTGCCTTTGCGTTATCTCTGCAAAGCGTCTGAAGATTCCTATCTTCCACATGGAGGCCGGCAACCGCTGCAAGGACGAAAATCTTCCCGAAGAAGTAATTCGCAGAGTTGTAGATGTGACCAGTGATATTAATCTGTGTTACAGTGAGCACGCACGACGCTATATCCTTGGCACAGGTGTGAAGCCAGAATATACTTATGTCGTGGGTTCACCAATGGCAGAGGTACTTAAAGACGTGCTACCTCAGATTGAAGCCAGCACGGTTCTGGAAGACCTTGGTTTGGAGAAAGGAAAGTACATCCTGCTTTCTGCTCACCGTGAAGAGAACATTGACATTGAACAGAACTTCTTCTCTCTGATGAATGCAGTGAACACGATGGCTGAGACCTATAATATGCCGGTGCTCTATAGCTGTCATCCTCGTAGTCAGAAGATGATTGAGAAGAGAGGATTCAAGTTCAATGATAAGGTTATTCAGCACAAGCCCCTTGGGTTCTTCGATTACAACAAACTCCAGCAGAATGCCTTCTGTGTGGTGAGTGATAGTGGTACTGTTCCCGAGGAAGGCGCCTTCTTCGGTTTCCCGGCTGTAAGTATCCGTACCTCAACAGAGCGTCCCGAGGCAATGGATAAAGGCGTGTTCACTATTGGTAGCATCACCTCAGAGCAGGTGCTCCAGGCTGTTGACTTAGCTGTATCTATGCACGCCAATGGCGATGATGCTTGTCCTGTTCCTGCATATACCGATGAGAATGTATCTACCAAGGTTATAAAACTCGTCCAGAGTTATGTGGGCATCATCAATAAGATGGTGTGGAGGAAGGATGCCTTGTAACACCCAAGTGGTTCCTTTGGTGCTCCTTTGGTCAATCTTTCCGATTCCTCATACCTCCATTGGCACAGCAGCGGCGAAGTCCTCAGCAGAGCCTTCCGATGGGATGCGGTAAAGCAGTCTCAAGCGCCTGTGGCGCATCCGACTGTGAGTCTAATAAACGACTAAGCAGCAATAAAGTTAAAAAGATATGATAAAAACATGATGATAAAAGAAAGAAATACATATTTCGATTTTCTAAAAGGTATAGCCATACTAATGGTGATAGGGATTCATACCTTTATAGGTGGTGGATTTTCATCATGGCATGAATATCTGAATACAGGTGTGCGTCAGATACTGAACTGTGCAGTTCCTATTTTTATAGCATGTTCAGGATTCTTCCTTGCAAATAAATCGCTCAATAATAAGAAAGAGGTATGTGGCTTCTACAAGAAACAGATAAGTAGGGTATATATGCCCGGCCTTTTATGGTCGCTACCTTGGCTTGTGCTACATTTGCTTGGAGAAAAAGACCCGTTAATAGGTGTTTTGAGTTTTGTGCTTTGTGGATTCTCTGTGTTTTACTTCGTTATTCTGATGATACAGTATTATTTGCTACTTCCTGTCATTCAGAAAGTTAAGAACCGTGCGGGGGGGGGTACTATTAGCACTCTCAATAATATGCAGCCTGACCTGTGTGGCTGCTATTATGTATGTGACAGCAATCAAGAATATTCAGGTGCCGTTGACACTATATGCAGGTCCATTCCCTTTATGGATAGTATTCTTTGTGTTAGGTGTAGTACTTGCAGGTAAAGAAAGAAATTATAAAGTAGGACTTATTCTGGTGGGCATATTCATCGCATTTATTTGCCAGATAGTGGAAGCAAAGATGCTCTGTTCATATTCAACGCATGGAATAGGATTTGGTATCAAACCATCTTCATTTGTCTTCTCGATACTGGTTATTTTGTTGTTGTTCTCTAAACAAGCAGAAGGTGCGTATAATAATGATAAGCGGTTTAATAGATTGATAGCTTATGTGGGTAGAATTTCGTTTGTTATATACTTGTCGCATACTCTGGTAATTCTCTTTTTTGCAAGAATCCCGTTTTGGGATGGTTTGTTATGGAGTGTCAGGTTTCTAATAGTGGCAGTTGTAGATGTTTCTTTAGTAACTTTACTATACCTTGTAACTCCTAATAAGCTGAAAAGAATAGTCGGTTTCTAAATGATTAAAATTGCTATAAACAACATGGCAAACAACTCTGGAGAAACAAAAAGAATTGCTAAGAACACTGGACTACTGTATGTCCGCATGCTGGTCAGCATGATAGTGTCTCTATACACATCAAGAATAGTTTTGCGAGTTCTTGGTGTGGAGGACTATGGCATATATAATGCCGTTGGAGGAATTGTCGGGATGATGGCTTTCTTAAATGCCGCCTTGAATACGGCCACTCAAAGGTATTTAAGTTATGAGATGGGAAAAAACAACCAGGACGGCTTAAATAAGGTGTTCTCTATGTCGTTTTGGGCGTTTCTGTTAATATCTGTTGTTGGATTGGTGTTGGCAGAGACGGTAGGTCTTTGGTTTGTCACTAATAAGATGGTTATACCTGAGACTCGTATGTCAGCGGCTCTTTGGGTATATCAGTTCAGCATTGTGTCTTTTATTATAAACCTCATCACTGTTCCCTATAATGCTACCATTATCGCACACGAACGAATGTCGATATATGCATATCTGTCAATCAGTGATGTCATCTTGAAATTATTGCTTGTATATCTTTTATCCACGATAGATGCTGATAAACTATGGCTTTATGCGTTGATGATGATGGTTGTTCAGGTGCTTGTGTCTACTGCTTATAGAATTATATGTAGGAGGCTTTTTCAAGAGTGTAAAATATCTTTTCAGTGGGATAAGAAACTCTTTAAAGGCTTATTCTCTTTCTCTGGATGGATGCTGGCTGGCACAATCACAAATCTGTTTAGCACACAAGGTATAAATATTCTTATTAATTTATTCTTTGGTCCACTCATGAATGCGGCTCGTGGTGTTGCTATGCAAGTCTATTCAGCAGTGAACGTGTTCTCTGTCAATTTCATGACGGCTGTACGTCCTCCCATTATGAAGTCTTATGCCCAAGGGGCGCATGACTATATGTATAAATTAACTTTTAGTGCGAGTCGGTTAGGCTTTTATATACTCCTCGCGTTAGAAGTGCCCTTAATTATCTATACAGAAGATGTTCTTTATCTGTGGCTTGGACAGGTGCCAGCCCATTCGGTGCTGTTATGTCGTTTGGCTCTTTTCGACCTGCTCATAACATCTGCCTATAATCCGATAGCATATATTAATCAAGCAGGTGGTGATATTAAATGGTATCAGTTAATGATTTCCTGTAGTTTTGCCCTTATATTTATTCTTACATGGGTGGCTTACAAATTGGGATTGCCTGTGGAAATGTGCTTTATCATAGCTATTGCCATTGATATCTTAGGTCTTTTCGCACGACTATGGATAATGCGAGCACAGATGCGTTTCCCCGTACGCTCATACTTGAAGCAGGTCATGCTACCAATTGTTGCAGTGTTTGCCCTTTCATATGTATCTGCGCTTGGATACCGTCATTTCGTGGAGCCTCAGGGAATCATCGTTCTTCTGCTTAGTTTGGCATTCTGCGTCGCTGTCACATTGACTGTAGTATGGCTCATTGGCATTACACGTTCTGAGCGGCGTTTGGCACTGGACTATGTGGGTAAATTTTTGAACAAATTAAGGAGATAGTTATTCTGTTGAATATGCAAATACTGATTAAACAGCCTCATTTGGAAAAATTGCCTAAAGGTGAAAAATGGCGGCTAACTATACATTTAGAAATAGAGAAGGGAGAAAGTCACACTCTTTGGTATGAGATACCATCCACGTTTGTTGACTATCTCAGTACAGAAGTGGCTGACACCTTTGTAGTGGCTTATTTACTTTATGCCATGCAGCATAAGTATGATATTATATCGGAGCGGCCAGTCAGTTCTCATCTGTTGGCCATGCTCAATGAGTATCTGATACCATTTCTCAGTGGAATCAACAAGAGCCTGTATCCCGTGAAAGTCATTGCGCAAGAGTACACTGGAACCTTTAACGGAAATCATTGCGGGACAGGAATTTCTTGCGGAGTCGACTCGCTGAGTACTGTTATATATCATGGTATGGAAGAGCAGGTGTCGAGCCGTAGGATAGATACATTGACCCTCTTGAATACGGGCTACTATGGGCATAACGAGGGAAATAGTGAGCATTATCAATCGTATGTTTCACAATCAGCACAGTTCTGCAAAAAGTTTGGCTATGCTTTTTTGACGGTAGATTCGAATGTAAGTAATCTCACCCAATATGATTTTCTTTCAGCGCATACCTATCTGACGTGCTCGACACTCTTGTTGTTTCAGAAATACTTTCATACTTATTATTATGCTTCAGGCTATCCAGTCTTCAATTTCGAGCCAAACTTTAAAGATCCGGCTTACTATGACACATTCCTTCTGAACTGTATTTCTACGGCATCGCTTGATTTTGTCTCGTCTTGTAGCGTCTTGTCTCGTGTTGAAAAAACGAAACTGATTGCAGCACACCCAGACGTTGTAAAACACTTGTATGTGTGCTTGTCGGGTGATGCTACCCACAATTGTTCTAAATGTGAGAAGTGCGTACGAACCATGCTTGCCTTAGAGGCTCTTGGCCGTCGGGATGTCATAGCGGATGTTTTTGATATAGAGATTTACAGGAAAAATAGAGTTCGCTATATGTCGTATATGCTTCGTAATCGTCGACATAAAGTCTATTACAAAGAAATATATGATACCATGCGAGAGAATGGTCTTAGTATTCCTGCTTTGGCATATATCAATATCTTGCCTTGCCAATTTGAACTTACAAACTATAAGAACAGGGTGAAATCACTTGTGAAGAGCAGTCCTCTTGCAGAGAAGATTGCCCGTAAGATGCTCTCCAGATAGCTATGATTTGTATCAAGGATAAAAAATTATGCTGCGGGTGTATGGCCTGTGGGCAGGCGTGCCCTAAGCAGTGCATCTCATTAAATGGCGATGAGGAAGGCTTTTGGTATCCATACGTCGATGCGGAGTTGTGTATCGATTGTGGGCTTTGCGAAAAAGTGTGCCCTGTCCTACATCCGTTTCAGTCTAATAGACCGTTGTCCACTTTAGCAGCGGTCAATCCCAATGAGGCTATTCGCGCCAATAGCAGCAGTGGCGGTGTTTTTACACTTTTGGCTGAGGAAGTGGTTAGTCGCGGTGGTGTTGTCTTTGGTGCTGCATACGATTCAGATTGGATGGTTTCCATCACTTCCGCACAAACCATTGGTGAGCTTGATAAATTTCGAGGAAGCAAATATCTTCAAGCAAAGGTAGGGAACACATATAGAGACTGTAAGGCATTTCTTGATACAGGGATTTACGTGCTTTTTTCGGGTACTCCATGCCAAATTTCCGGATTAAAACACTATTTACGTAAAGACTATGACAACCTGATAACCGTTGATATAGTATGCCATGGTGTACCCAGCCCAGGTGTCTGGAAACAATATCTGGCAGAAGTAAGTGATGCTGGTAAGAGAGCCATTCGTGATGTGAAGTTTCGTGATAAGCGGGACGGGTGGCGTAAGTTTAATTTCGTGATAGATTATTCAGAAGGAAGTGAGGAGTATGTCATGGCCTCCGAGCATGACAAGAATCCCTATATGCGTGCCTTTTTAAGTGATTTGATTTTGCGACCTTCTTGCTACGAATGCCCTGCTAAATGCGGTAGAGGAAGTGCGGACATTACTTTGGCGGATTTTTGGGGGGCAGAACATTTTATTCAAGATGACGATAAGGGCGTAAGCCTAGTTATGTTGAATACAAATAAAGGAACACGACTGTTTCAATCTTGTTCAATTCTGCCAACATCGGTGGATTATGATGAGGTTTCTAAGTATAACAGTGCTATATTTAATTCTTGCAGCCCCCATCCGAAGCGTGCGGAGTTTTTTGCTTCTTTTGTAAAAGGTGATGGTGTGAATGATTTAATCGTACACCTGCTTAAGCCCTCTTACCGGCAGCAAATTCGTCAGTTGAGGTCAACTGTAAAAATGCTTATAAAGCGTGTGCTGCATCCTGTGGGGGGGGTAAAAATAGGATAGTAAATTCTATTCCGAAAAACGTACAACCCCTTTATGTAAACAGTGTAACATTCAGAGATAAAACCGTTAGTTGGCGTCATTATCAGATTCTTGTTTGTTTAAAGTCAGACGTCATAACTGATAAACGGTTAGTAAAATAAAGAATTACGAGAGAAGTTATTACATGAAAATAGGAATCATAACAATGCCGTTATGCGCTAACTATGGAGGTACTCTTCAGAATTGGGCGTTGCAGCAGGTACTGAAAAGAATGGGACATGAACCAATCACTCTGCGGTTTCCTGTGATGTATCAGGGAATGTCATCTTTGCATTATTGGACAAGGGTGTTCCCAATGCAGGCGGCACGATATGTAGCGCATAAATTTATAGGTGGCAAATACGAGATGCCGCTGACCATTGGACCTTGGAAAAAGAGCGTGCGAGGGATGGAGCGGTTTGTAGATGAGTATATCAATGTGACGGAATACCTGCCTAATCTGAATATGGACGATGTGCGCAGGTATGGCTTAGAGGCTTTAGTGGTGGGTAGTGACCAGATATGGCGACCTGTGAAGTACGATGCGGTGAAATATTATTTTCTAGGTTTCACGGGGGATAGCGACATCCTTCGCATTGCATACGCACCCTCTGTGGCACTGGAGGAGTGGCCTTACAAACCAGAAGTGACTGTACAGTTGAGAGAGCTGGTTAAGAAGTTCTCTGCTGTGTCGGTGAGGGAGAAATCCTCGGTGAAGTTGGTGAAAGACAATCTTGGCGTGGATGCAGAGTGGGTGCTTGATCCAACAATGCTTCTAAAGAAAGAAGATTACTTGGAAGTGTGTAAAGATGAGCTAAAAAACAACGAACCGTTTGTGTTTGCCTATATACTGGATGTGTCTGAAGAGAAACGAAAGATGGCGGAGCAGACTGCGAAACAATTAGGTTGTAGCGTTAAGTATCTTTCTGCTGATAAGGTAAAGGAAAGTGACTCCATTGAGAAATGGCTGGCAAACTTCCGCGATGCCAAGTACATCATCACCGACAGTTATCATGGTACTGTGTTCTCGCTGATTTTCCAGAAGGAGTTTTATTGCTTCTACAATAAATACAGGGGCAATGCCCGAATGGACTCGCTGAAAGAGATAAGCGGGTTGGAGGAAAGATTTATAAGTGAGGCTGTGAAAGTTGGCACTGATAGAACCATTGATTATGCAAAGGCTGAAGAGCGACTTTTGCGTATGAAAGCAGAGAGTAGGAGATTTTTAGAGGAGAACCTTTTTAACAAGTAAAATATCAAATGACAAAATATTCAATTCTACATATTTCCGACCTTCATAAGCTGCCGGGCACGACCTACGAGGCATTGTTACAGTCGCTGTTGACAGACCGTGACCGGTATCTGCAGTCGGGAGTGGCAGCACCGAGGTATGTGGTGGTGAGTGGCGATCTGATACATGGGGGAGACACGGAGGGCGAGATTGAGGCGCAATATGCTGAGGTGAAGGGCTTCCTGAATGCGGTGGCAACCGAGTTCTTGGGTGGCGACAAACTCAGGATGTTGATTGTCCCTGGAAACCACGATGTGAGCTTTCCTCATTCTCGCAGCAGCATGACTCCTGAGGCAGATGCGCATAAGAAAGAGAACTCGAAGCTGTTCTGGAACGGTGATGCCTCCCTTCGCTGGGACTGGAGAGAAATGGAGTTCTATAGGATTGCAGACCCTATCCGACATGCGCAACGCTATGAACTGTTCAGGGCTTTCTATGATGATTTCTATGAAGGTAATAGAACGTACCCTGAAAACCCACAGCTGGCATCCGAGTGCTATTCGTTCTATCCCGACAAGGTGACATTCGCCCTGTTCAACAGTTGCAGAGGACTGGACCACCTGAATGAAACCGCAGATGTTGATGAGGAGGCCATCGTCAACGTAACACCGAATTTGCGTAGCAGTTACAACAAGGGGTACTTGAATATTGCCGTGTGGCATCACCATTTCTATGGCGCTCCTCGTGAGACCAACTATCTGGACAGGGAGGTCATCAAGAGGATGTCGCACAGCTATATACAGATGGGACTATTTGGTCATCAGCATGTGAGCCAGATTGCTGAGTTCTATGGTGGCGACCTGATGTTGAGCGAGGCCGCAGACAACCAACGGCTGCTGTTGGTGAGCAGCGGTACGCTGTTTGGCGGCAAGAAAGAACTGGGCGACGGTGCGAAGCGGCAGTATAATGTGATAGAGGTGGAGCAGGAGAATGGCAGAGCCAACATCACCATCCATGTACGCGAGGATGGTAACCGCAATGTGGAGAGTAAACTACCTATTTGGACTGCAAAGGATAGTGCTCCTATCAGAACAAGTGTGCAGACACGAAACCTGACCGCCAGCGAGCAACTAGCCAACGAACAACGCACAGCACAGGAGACTGGCGACTATATCGCGGCCTTCGAACATCTGAAGGACATTTCTGTGACAGGAACTTTGTACGACCGTGTGCGCTCGGAATTGATAAGGGGCATCAAAAACAACCGCTACCTGTTGGACCATCTGGTGCCACAGACGCAGAACGACTATATGCTGTTGATGAGTTGTGCGGAGCGAGAGAACGACGAGATGGCGAAAGCGCGTCTGAAGGCTGATGAGCGGCTACAGGCAATGCTTGAAGACCCAATAATGAAAGAAATGTATGAAAGACTATAATGACTATGGCAGATAAATACCTTGGACTGAGATTCGATCCCGACGCGATGATACGTCTGCTGGGTGTACAGTTGTATGACACCCCGCTGGCCATGCTACGAGAGAACGTGCAGAATGCCTACGATGCCATTCTGGAGAGGATGGGACGTGACGCGACTTTTAAGGAGGGTTGTATTCGTATAGAAGTGGTGGGCGACCATATCAGCATAGCAGACAACGGTATCGGAATGGACGAGCAGGGCTTGCAGGAGAACTACTGGACGGCAGGCCATAGCGGTAAGAACAACGAGACTTCGCGTCAGGCGGGAGTGGTGGGTCACTTCGGTATAGGAGCACTGGCCAATTTCGGTGTATGCAGCCGCCTGGAAGTGAACACGATGCGGATGGGTACGAACACCCGCTACCTGTGTGTGGCAGAACGCGATAAGCTAAACGGCACACAGTTTCCGCTTCACTCGGAGATGGACGACAGTGGATCTTTTGGTACCAAGGTGACGGCTATCCTCATGCACGGCATTACCATCAGTGAGGCACAGGCAGAGGAGTATATCAAGCGATATGTGGAGCATATACCTGTAGCTGTGACGATTAACGGACGCGAGATAGAAAAAAAGACGCTACAGGTAAATACCGGCAGAGCCAACTCGCAGTCTCTCTTCGGAAGCCACAAGAATGGAGTTATGGAATATAACTTTGCCATCAACTTCTTGAAATACCAGCCCTTGAAACCCGAGATACTGATTACCGACATCAAGTATAACGGGATGCCGGTGAAAGGACGCCTGTTTCTGAACAAAGACAGTAACGAGATATTCGGACTGAACAATGGTTTTGGCATATCGCGTGTAGCGTTGGCCTCTGAGTTTAACTTCGGGGGAGTGGCAGACTTCACCTTCTTGGAGCCAACGGCAGGACGTGAGACCGTGTCACGCAGTTCGCAAGCATACTTGCAGCAGATTTTCCGTGAGGTGGAGATCTGTTGGGCGAGAAAGATAGCCTGTTTTGAAGTTGCAGACAGCTACAGGGAATTCCTGGTGTATCTGAACAGTCATTTTGATGTAAACCTTGCTAAAAACGTGACCATCAATGTGGGCGACAACCCTATGCCGCTTGGCGAAGTGAACGTACAGGAGTATGCATACTATGCCGGCAACAATGCCGGTACCAGGACAGCCTTGGCTAGTAGCGGCATCAAAATCCTTTTCCCTTCGCAGGATATGCCTCGACGTCAGATACAGTTGAAGTATTTCAGAGCAATAGGATTGGAAGAGAAAAAAGACGAGATCCGCGTGACCCCAGTGAAGGAAGAAGACCTGACCTCGGAAGAGTTTCTGCTGGTGAGCGATATAAAGCGTGTGGTGGAAGATGACTACATCATCCACGATGTGCAGGTGATGTTGGCTGAGATTACGCTGGGTGTGAATGTGCGCGTGCTGGCTAACGACAAAGGCTCGTTCAATATCTTTATTGCTCGTGGCAATGCAGATATACGGAACCTGCTGGACAACAAGGAGAATTACAACCTCTATCGCTCGTTGGTGAAGGACTACGTGCGTGTGGTGCTGTATAATCAGTTTGTGGAGTTCATCCCCAAGGGGCAGAAAGAGCGTGCTGCCTATATCAACGAGGCGATGGAACGCAGGCGTGAAGAGATGAGTTATGAATATTCCGATGTGAGCGAACTGAGAGAAGCCCTCAGAAAACTGGATAATGGAGAGATTTCGGGTGACGAGTTTATCCGTCGTGCTCGTAAAGCACGTCAGGAAAACCATGAGGAGGTGGTGCACGGCAACCAAGTGGGCAATGTCGGGAGTATCGTGAAGAGTGCTGCAGGTGAACAAGGCCAACAGCCCGAACAGACAACACAGGTGCAAGAGGCACAGTTCCTCTATGTGCCGCAGCCGCCTATCCTGGAACTTGACGAACCCACGGACAAGAAGATACTGATTGCAGACCAAGAACTGGCTACACTGCATGGGCACAAAGTATTTCTGTCAGTGTCCCCCAATTTTAATAGAGAACACCGCTCGTTTATGTCGCTGCCACATAGCACGAAAGTCATCTGGAGCACGCACCGAATTATTTATATCTTCACCGACCAGAACAACAAAGTGGCACTATACTACGAGATGGCTCTAACCAATCAGCTTGACGAGCGCAACACCGGAGGTGAAGCCTTGGTTACGACCACAATTATAACTAAGAACACCATGTTCGTGCCTGTGCCTAGGGAGTTGTATGATTATTTTAACATCAAGCAAGGTAGGATGCTGAAGTTCTACGTGCATTTTGAAAAAGTGGTAGGATGAAACAACGAATACTGTTTATGCATCAGGCTTCATCCATCGGAGGTGGCAGTTACTGCCTGCTGAATGTGGTGAAGGCGGTGGACAAGACGCTATGGGAGCCGGTGGTGGCGCTGAAGGGCGACGGACTGCTGGCAGACGAGTTGCGTAAGCTTGGTGTTGAAGTGGTGATATTTCGCCAGATGGCTGCTATTCCGTATAACAGAGGACTATTACAAAGAGGTAGTTTGAAGGCTTATATGGATGTCAAGAAGTCTATACCTGCGCTTAAAGAATTGCTGAAGAGTAAGCATGTCGATGTGCTATATCTGAATAATATGATGTTATGCCGCTACCTTCAGCCCGCAAAGGAGTGTGGCTGCAAGACGGTGGTGCATGTCCGTGAACATTGGCCGCTGAACGAACACAAGCGTCAGTTGGAAAGGGCAAGGAAGTGTGTATATCAGTATGCTGACAAAATGGTAGCTATCAACCATTATAGCGCCAGCATGTTTCCTGGGAAAGAGGCAACGATTGTCTATGATTGGATAGACATGGAAGGCCGCTATAAACCTATGCCCATGAGTGATATTTTCGGTGAGGATATGACAGGAAAGAAGGTACTGCTCTATATGGGTGGAATGCAACGTATCAAAGGTGCTTTCGAAGTAGTAAAAGCTTTCTCTGATACAGTGAAAGACACCAACTATAGACTGCTTGTTATGGGATTTACTAAAGAACTATCAGGTAAAGGCATGGTAGGCAAGATAAAGATGCTGATGTACCGACTTGGCATTCCTACCTACGAGTATAAGGTAAAGATGTTGATTCGCAAGGATAGCCGCATTGCGTGTATGAATGGCGTGTATGAAATAAAGGACATAGTGGAGCAGGTTCATGGGATGCTGAGTTATTTCACCATCCCTCATGCCAACCTTGCGATGGCAGAGTCTATCATATTAGGGACTCCTGTTATAGCAGCGAGAACTGAAGAGTCTGATGAATATACAAAAAATGGAAAGTTGGCATCGCTCTTTAAGATGAACGATATGAAGGACTTTGAAAGGGCTATATGTGATTTTATGGCAGATGATATCCATTTACGCTGTGCTTTGACAATAGAAGAGAGAGAGAAGGTGGCTGATATGTTCTCCAAGGAGAGAAACATTGCCGTGTTGAACAAGACATTATCTGAATTGAACGCATGAATATAATATTAGTAACAGGCATACTGCTAATTATAGCGAGCCTTGCTTTACAAAAGAACAAGAAGATACAGCCGTACTGGGGTTTCTTGATAGTTTTTATTATCATGGGATTCCAAGAGGGTGTGCAGGGTGATTTCATGGGCTATAAGGAGAGTTTCCAGATTATGGCCCGTGGTGGTGTATATGATTCTGTTACATCGGAGAACGACTATGTGTGGCTGTTCCTGACAAAGTTGTTTTCGAGTTTCATGCCGTTCTGGATGTTTGTCATTCTTCTTGCTGGCTTTGAATGTGGCGTACTCTATAAAGTCGGAAACAAATTTGGTTCCAAGGAATATGGATGGGTGGGACCTGTCCTCTTCTTCTTCACCTTCTATATGATGCTCATTCAGATGAAGGCCATGCGCCAGGGACTGGCTACGGAAATAGTGGTGCTGGCATATTATCTGTCGGACAAAAAGAAAGGTTTCTGGTGGAGTATTGCCTTGATGGCGTTGTCTATGTTCGTCCACCATTCCACGTTGGCAGCCGTTCCTTTTATCGCCTTGCAACTGATTGTATCCCGGAAGAAAGACTGGGACAAGGAGGTGAAGCGGTCGAACTTTGTCATGAAGGACTTTTTTCCTTTACTCATGGTAGGGGCTTACCTCTTTGTTTATTACCTGAAGGCCTCTTTCCTGGGAGACTGGCTCAGCCAGCTTGCCATCTTGATGGGTGACGATGTCCAGTTGGTGGGCTATCTGGAAAAGGAGCAGCGTTTCCTCGACCAGGGAGTGTCGTCGCTTATTATTCTCTATGACGGTGTGATGGTGTTTCTTTGCTCCTGGTTCATGCAGCGGACAGACAGAAGATACCGGGTGCTGGCCATAGCAAGTATTATAGGCTGTTTTCTGGATATGCTGTTGTTTGGCATGGGCTCGTTGCCACGAATTGCCATGTTCTATATCGTGTTCAACATCCTCACCTATCCTAAGCTGGTAGAGGTTGTATCGCACAAATACGGGAAGACCGTTGCCTTGGTGCTGATTGTTTTCCTTGTTGGCTATGCTATTAAGACTTCGCTCCCGTGGATTACAGGTACGGATGGCGACCAGTTCGGCACATATAGGTTTGTATTCTTTTAGGTCATGAGAAAATACTTACAAATGGTTTTTGTGGTTTTCTTTGCGGTGACGGGACTATCGTGTTCGCAGGCCAGTGCGCAGGAGGCTGACATTGCGGCTCTTCGGGACTCGTTGGACGCTGTTCAGTACACGATACCGCAGAAACCACCGATAAGGGGAACTTGGACGGTGATTAATGTGCGGACGCAATCGGACTGGGATAAGATAAAGGAAACACTGAAGGCTTCGCTTGTTGCTGGGAATGAAAACATCCTTGTCAAGATTACAGGGAAGAATATCGAATTCCGGAGAGAGAAGAACGAAATCGTCAACTGGAAGTTCCCTAAGGCAAACATACGCATTGAAGGCTGTTGTGGCAAGATGGTGCCATACGGACACACCTTTAAACGTTGCGATAAACAGGCACTGAAAGAGGGAGGGTTCTATTCTTTTCCTTTCTCTGAGTTTGGCCTTGACGACGTGGCGGTGGATAGTAAAGGGGACGAGGTTCCTTTTAGGGAGGAAGTCTGCTTGGTTCAAGGTGATGTGTTAAAGGTTAATGGTTCTAGTGACATTTGGAAATTTCAGATTGACTTACCTGATTTGAGTGAAGAGCAGTGCAAGGACTTCTATGTGCTGATGACCCGTGACTGGACTTCTGCCCGGCATAAGGTGGTGATGGTTAAGGATGGCTGGCTGTACTATCATTTGGATTCTGAAGATTTACACAGCGACCGCGACCCTAATGTGGATTGGAAACAATACAAGGTGAGACCTCGCTATAGGCTGATTAATAATCCGGTTTCAAAAGGATTACACACTGCTAATGGCAGGATATACATTCCTAAAAACTACAAGAGAGTAAGAGTAAATAGAGGAGGGCAATTGATAACTTTCGCTTATTGCCATTTCAACAGTTTGGAGATTACTGGCTTTGAATTGAATGGGTGTGGTGGTGGTACTCCTATTGGTGTGTACTCCAGTACCTTTGAAAATGGCGCTTTTATTCACGACAACTCCTTTTCGAATATGTCATCGACCGCTATTAGCACGGCATATAGTAAGAATGTTACAATCTCCAATAATACAATAACTAAGACTCGTGTCCAGGCTCTTGCCGGTGGTGGTACTAATTGCACCATTAACGGCAATCACTTGAAGAATATCGGTTGGATGCTGAATACCCGCGCTATTACCGGCGGTGGTGAGCGGATGCTTATCTGCGATAATGTGATTGAGGATTTCAACTACGGAGCCATTGCTGTGGGGAGCGCAACTCCCAATGATAAGGCGAAGTCGCTGACATATATTATTGAGCGGAATTTAATTAGACTGACAAAGGACTTTACTGACAACTATATCCAGAATACCTTGGCTGACGGAGGAGGTATTTACATAGGACCGCAGTGCACGCAAGGGATCATCCGCAACAATGTGGTAGAGAACATCAAGGGCATCCACAGCAATAGAGGTATATTCCTCGATGATGGCGCTAAAAATCTGGCTATCTATGGAAATTTGATAATAAATACCGCTAACAGCTATGATATAGACTTACGACTTACTAATAGTAAAGCACAAGGAATCCCTGATCACAATACAAACAATTCCATTTTCCAGAACATCATGACGGGAGGCTATCGGTTTCAGGATAAGGGAGTGGATAGTAAGTGCTTTGGTGGAGAGAATGTCTTGCTGGGTACAGGCCCATCTCAGAAAATGGTAGTTGAATTACAAAACTATATTGACGATGTCGTTCGAAATGATATAAGTTTAGAAACAGTTATAGAGGTTTTATCAACTGATAGTTTTGTAAAAAAACAGTTAAAGAACAAGAAATTGATAAGATGAAAAAAATTCTTTTTCTGACAAGAAGTTATCCGGAAACATTTGGATCTGCCACTTTACTCTGTATGCACCGAGTAATGAATTGCGTGGCAGATTCTGGAAGATACGAGGTTCATATCTTGTGTATGCGATATCCTGATGAGGCTTATGAGGAAGAAGTGAATCGTGTGATCGTTCATCGCTTTAATCCAACCTGGTGGCAGGCGTTGCGCAATAGATTCCATAAAACGAGAAAGTATAATAAGCTGGCACGAGTCATGGAGGTTGTAAGCAAGACGTTAACTATTCCAACCTTCCCGCGAACAGAACCTCTGACGGATAGGAAATTTACGCAAACTGCAAGGAAATTGCAAAGAAAATATGGCTTTGATTTGGTAGTGTCAGAACATCATGGTCTTTCTACGCTACTTACAGGATGTCGCTTGATGAAAGAATTTGAAGGGCTGAAACATATAGCAGTCCTATGGGATCCTGTTAAGGGACAGATGGTCACAATGAAGCTGCCTAAGAACTTTACCGACCACAGGATTGAGAATATTGAAGAGTTTGCTGCCAGATATACAACGCTTCAAATTTCAACGCTATCGATGAAGGCTTATCATAGCGAACATGGGGATATTGTGGCAGACCACCGAATCTATCTTGATATTCCCAGCATCTTGAAGCCAGAAGCGGAAGTGCCAACGGATAAGATTTCGCTCATTCGAGAAGGAGGTATTAATATCGTTTTCTCTGGCTTGTTGAGTGAATACTATCGCGATGCACAGCCAATTATCCGTTTGTTGGGTAAAACGATATTTGCATCTCAAATAAATATGTTGTTCTTTAGTAGGGGTGAGAAGGAGGCTGTGGAGGATGCTGCCAAAGACTTCTCTGGGGAAATAATCTATCATGACTACATTCCCTTGGCAGAATTGCACACAATGTATCGCCATGCAGACTATCTGTTGAATGTGAGTCATATCAATGCTAATATGGTTCCAAGTAAGATTTTTGAGTACATGTCTTATGGAAAGCCTATAATTTCTACATATGTAACAGATGGCGATTCTGCGGAAAAATATGTAAGTAGATATTCGGAGGGGTTATGCATTGACCTTAAGAAGTCAGATGATGAAAATGTGTCTTCTCTGGAAGATTTCCTAAAGAAGGAACACAAGATAGTCCCGTTTGAAGAAGTAAAAGCAGAGTATAAAGATAATACTCCAGAAAGATACCTGGAAGTAATAAAAGAAATGATTTAATAAAAAAACAGGGATTTCGGGTACGCTGCCATAGGTGCCGGTATCTGGCATGGCCACGATAAAACGAAGCCTTCTACAGGAATAATAGAGCATAATGAGATTTATTTCACGTCAGACTATTTCAAAAATGCGTGGAAACACATGCTGATGGATAGTGGCGCTATTTATACATGGACGCAAAATGATGGCATTATTATTCGATATAACTATATCCATGATTATACGGGAGCGGGAGATAATCGAGGCATCTTTTGCGATGATGGTTCAGGAAATCTTTCAATATATGGCAATGCTGTGCTCAACACTCCGAATAGTTATAGCATAGACTCGAGACGAGCAAAAGATCAGAAAGCAGGATTACGCAACAATAACCGTAATTTCATGGCATACAATGTGGTTGACAATGGAGTTCGTTTTATGGGATACAGTTTAGAAGAACGTCATTGTCGCAAAGGATCGAATCTTGTCCTTTCTAACAATAAGGATAAAAACGTATCAAACCAATTTGATAAGATTGAGAGAATGGATGAGGATTTGATGATTACAAGTTGGAAATACAAGAAAAATTTCACTCTGAAACATATATTGAGATAATGGCAAATATATTTATACGCACCAACATAGCCCCCTATAGGGTAGATACCTATAATGCTCTGCATGAGCTATTGGAGATGACAATGTGCTTCTATAAGCGCGAAGGTACTGCCCAGAGATTTGATATTGATGCGTTGGAAGCATTGTGTACATTTAAGCCTGTTTATCTGAACGGGAAGACTTTTGGTAGCATGAACCGCAAGTGGTGTTACGGCTTGTGGAAAATGCTCCGTAAGGAGAAACCAGAAGTGGTGATTGTGCCGGAGTTCCAAATCTCTGCAATGCAGGTACTACTGCACAAATGGCTGACCCGTGGTAAATACAAAGTGGTGAGCATGACTGACGATAGTTATGACATGATTGCCAATGACAACGACTTCACCAAGTTGCACAAATGGCTCAGAGACCATTTGGCTAAGTACATGGATGATTTCATTGTCGTGACACCCCAAGTAGAACAGTGGTATTGGGAACATCATAAGAAAGGTATATGGATGCCTATTATCATGAATGATGAAAGGGCTTTGAATAACTACGAGAGGCTGTTACCGTTGAGCCGTGAATATGCAAATCGTTATCATCTTGAAGGAAAGAAAGTCCTGCTCTCTGTAAGCCGTCTGGTAGATTTAAAGAATCTTCATCGGGTAATTGATGCTTTTGTAAAATCAAAGACAGACGCCACTCTGGTGATTGTTGGCGATGGTCCGGAACGTGCCGCATTGGAGGAACATGCAAAGAAGATGAATAAGGAAATAATCTTCACAGGTCGCTTTGACGGTGATGAACTGTATGCCTGGTATAATCTTGCCAGTGTTTTCATCCTTGCTAGCTATCTCGAAGCTTTTGGGGCAACAACAAATGAGGCATTGTTGGCAGGATGCCGTATGGTGATTTCTGAAAAGGCAGGTTCAGAATGTCTGATAGATAGCACAAACGGTGAAAAAATAGACCCAATGAGTGTGGAGAACATTGCAGAAGCGATTGACCGGCAGATGGAGTTGACGACCGTTCCTGATTTGAAAGCCCCACGAAAGAGCCTGATGACTGTATCGTTTGAAGAAAGAATCAATAATTTAGTAAATAAACTGAAAGCATAGATGGCAAGTATTAAGACTCCTAAAGGGAGATTGCATTATAAGCCCGTAAACATCTATCTTGGTATTAAGCAGATAGACAGGGGCATCGCCTTCGAGAATCTAAAGGTGGTGATACGGGTGCTACGTGAGGTTGGCATTCGAGTCAGCCCTGCGTATGGTACGTTGCTGGGCATTATCCGTGAGAATAACTTCATTGAATGGGATGAAGATATTGATCTTTTCATCTTAAGTGAAGACAAGGATAAACTCCTCAGCGCGCTTTGGACAATGCGAGATGAGGGGTTGGAACTGGTGCGTGAAGCTCGTTGCGGTCATCTTTTTTCTGTGATGCGCAAAGGGGAGTACATTGATTTTTATATCATGGATAAGATTTCACCAGAAGTGCGTACTGGTTATGGTGACCTCTTCATGCTGGAAAAGCATCTGACAGACCTTGTAGATTATGATTTCCGTGGGTTGACCATCAGTGTCCCTCGTCAGTATGAAGAGTGTCTGGAATTTCTTTATGGCGACTGGCGTACTCCTGTTAAGTATGCCAACTTTGAAATGAGCAAGGCTGCCATTAGAAAGGCTCAGTTGAGGAATGACATGAAGAAATGGCTGCCATTTGATCTGAGGTTTTATCTGTTGAAGAAGCACCATGAGAAAGATCTGATGAAATTCCTCGCCAAGTGCGAACGTAAAGGAGTGAGATTACATGAAGATATTAACTATTTCAAAACCATAAAAATGGAACATAAGAAAACGATATTGACGTTCGGGGTGTTTGATATGCTACACCTCGGACATGTAGCCCTTTTCAAGAAACTCGCTGACTATGTGCGAGATACAAATGGGGGGGGGTACGTTACAGTTGCTGTACAAGACAACGACTATATCCTCAAATACAAGCCCGAGAGTCGTATAGTGTATTCGCTTGAAGAGAAGATCTTCATGCTGAATTCCATACGCTATATTGATAAGGTCGTTGTTTACAAAGATGTAGATAAAGACATACAGAATATAGATTTCGACATCCTCGCCGTAGGACCAGACCAGAAGCACGAAGGATTTCAACGTGCAATGGCTTGGAGCCGTGAACATGGGAAGGAGGTAGTGGTGATACCCAGAACAGAAGGTATCTCGTCAACACAACTGAAAGAGGACTACCTTCCATAATTCAGGGTAAGCATTTTGGATGTCGGATAATAATTAGGAATAATTAAAAGACATCCATAATGAGTACAATTGCAGTAATTATTGCGGGCGGTTCCGGCCATAGAATGGGGCAGGATATTCCCAAACAATTCATCAACGTTTATGATAAGCCTGTTATCATTTATACGTTGGAAGGATTTCAAAGGCATCCCATGGTGGATGCAATTGAGGTGGTTTGCCTCGAAGGGTGGCACGATGTGCTTTGGGCATACGCTCACCAATTCAATATCTCAAAGTTGAAGTGGGTGGTGAACGGAGGAAACACAGGACAGGAAAGTATCCGTAACGGAGTATATAATCTTGAAGGGAAAGCTGAGGCTGATGACATCATTATCATTCATGACGGCATACGTCCTTTGGTGGATGATACCGTATTGACCGATGTGATTCAAAAAGCCAAAGAGTTTGGAAATGGGGTGACATCTCTTCCGTACAACGAACAGATTTTTGTTGTAAATAAGGAGGATGCAACCACCACCAAGAAGTATATCCCTCGTGAGACCCTGAGACGTGTATCTACGCCCCAGGCGTATCAGTTCAAAAAGCTGGACGAGGCTTATCATGAGGCTTACGAAAAGGAAATAGGTATTTATGGCTCCTCATATACCAACACCATGATGGTAGAGTTGGGTGAGACACTCCACTTTGCTGCTGGCAGTGACAAGAATATCAAGTTGACAACCAAGGACGATCTTGAGATGTTCAAGGGATACCTGAAAATGGATAAAGACACATGGCTGAAATGATAAGACTAAACAAACAGCATCCTTTATATCAGGAAGACCTTAATAACATTTTGTCACTTCCGGGTATCGATGAATTGAAAGGACAGACCATTCTTGTAACTGGCGTAACTGGACTGATAGGTGTCTGTCTGATAGATGCGTTGATGGCGTATAACCAACAAGGTGCAAATATCAACATTTATGCTGTTGGTCGCAGTAAAGAGAAGGCTTCTGCAAGGTTAGGAGAATATTTTGGAAATGAATTATTCCATTTCGTTGAGCAAGATGTCAGGAATCCTCTGCCGGAAGAGATAAAACCGGACTGGATTCTGCCCTTGGCAAGTAATACGCACCCTCTTGCTTACTCACAGTACCCTATTGAGACTATAGAGATTAACGTAAAAGGGACTGAAAACGCCATGGAAAAAGCGTTAGTGTGTGGAGCCAAAGTGCTATATCCTTCGACAGTGGAGGTTTATGGGAATGCACGAGGCGAAGATGTGTTTACGGAAGACTATACAGGCCTGCTTAATCTTTCAACGGCACGCTCCTGCTATACGGAATCAAAACGTGTAAGTGAAGCCCTTTGCCAGTCATACATTGCAGAAAAAGGTGTTGAAGTTAAAATAGTAAGGTTGAGCAGGGTGTTCGGTCCCACAATGCTGATGAGCGATACGAAGGCTTCCTCGCAGTTTATCATCAAGGCACTGGAAGGTGAAGACATTGTTTTGAAGAGTAAAGGCGAGCAGTTCTTTTCATATACCTACGTGGCAGATGCTGTTTCAGCCATGCTGTATGTGATGATTCATGGAGAAAAAGGTGTTGCGTATAATATTGCCAATGAAAAGTGCAATGTACATCTGAAAGATTTCGCTGCTGAGTGTGCCTTGGTGGCAGGGAAAAGAGTTGTCTTTGACTTGCCGTCAGAAACAGAGCGGAGAGGCTTTTCGGTAGCGATGAATGCAATACTCAGTACCGAAAGGCTTAAGAGCATGGGGTTTGAAGGTCACTATGCTTTCAACGATGCAGTTAAAAGGACCATTGACATATTAAAGTAGCCTGCCATGAAATTATCAATAGACACTCCTAAGGGTAAGTACACATACGAATTCAAGATTGTGTACAATGGTATCAAGGTCATGGACAGGGCTATTGCCAAGGAGAACTTGTTACTGTTCAATAGTGTTGCGAAGCGGTATGACCTGCGTTTTGGCCTGATATATGGAACATTGCTCGGTGCCATCCGTGAACATGACTTCATTGCCCATGATGAAGATATAGACCTATTCATTCTGCGGGAAGACTTGGATTTGTTTAAATCCATGCTGTTTGAATTGCGAGATAATGGTTTCGAGGTTATCCGATATGACAGACGCGACGGTCTTTGCTCTATAATGCGCAAAGGTGAGTATATCGACTTCTACGTAATGTCGCCTCTGATTGAAGGAGTGAGAGAGTATCTTGGTGATCCCATTCCTGCCAGATATGTAGAAGACTTGGTGGAATATGACTTCCAAGGAGAGAAATTTCTTGCTGCACGTGACGCAGAAGAGGCTGTGATGTTCAACTATGGGGGCAATTGGAGAACACCGGTTGTGATGAATCGTTATGATATGTCTTGGATAGACAAGATGAAAAGCAAGTTGAACTGGTGGTTCTACTATGCAATGCCCGACTTTATCTTTAATCCACTGATGGAGAAGCGTGCAGTGAAGAAGATGGAACGGTACAATATGCGTGCAGCCCGTCTAAATGGTCTCTTGGGTAGGGAGGTCGTGAAGGAGATACCTACGGATTGTTATAAGATAAGGAAGAAAAGAAGATAGTCTTAGAGGCGTCATCGCGGTTCTTCAAGGTGAAAGAAGTGGCTGTGGTGAAGGCACCGTAAGTTTTAATTATAAGAGAGATTATTAACAGCATGAGCATAGAAGAATTAATAGGACTTTTGAATAGGGTTTTGTCTATTGATGCCCGGACTGAAGATGGTGAGAGTATTGTATTTGAAACCTCATCATACGGTAGCGAAAGGGCTAAATACACAATACCAAAAGAAGGGGTAGATAAGCTGATGGGCTATGGAGGCTCCTTGATTGAGGAACCTGTGCGCATCCGTTCTAACAGAAGTTGCGAGTTCTTGTTACGCGATTCTTCCAAGATGATGGCGCGAGGCATTGATGATGCGGAATACCATGATCCGGATAATCAGATAACATATTCGCTATCAAGAGCATCGTTTAGAATGTTGATGGAACTGCTCATTTATGCTGATAATGGTCATTCTGATATGGCCTCAGAGTTGAGGAGTCGCCTAAGAAGGTCATACGCTGAAAAGGAGGGGGATGGTTTGCATGTATTGTCTGCTGCGCTTCCTTATAGGTGTTTATCCCTTCTAATCAAACTGGATGATGATAATCCGAATGATAAGGTTGATTACGTGTCGCTTTGTAACTCTTTCTGTTTCTTGTATGCGTATAACCTTGGAGATTCCATATTGCCAATTAACTCCCTTGATGAGTTGACAGATAGGGCTATTAGGAGACGTATCCGCAGAAGTTCTAAGGAAGATATGGAACCGCCCCGGAGAAAATACTTGGGTGAGTTGGTCTATTTCTATACGAGAGGAATTAGCGGTGAGAGTTGGGACTATCAGTATCTGTCGTATTATCATGTGTTGGAGTACTTTTTTGAGAAAGTGTATTCTGACAATATGGTGGCTAAAATGAGGCAGGAATTGACAAGACCTGGCTTCTCTTATAAGCGTGACAAAGATCTGTTGGCCTTTGAGAAGACCATGCGAAAGACATTTAAGGATTTCACTACAGCAAGTGGGGTCAATGAATCTGAGGCTCTGATTTTAACGCTGAAGAAATATATTCCAGATTTGACCAAGTTGAAGGATAGCTTGGATGCGGTTTCATCTACGATTGTTGACTATATCAAAACCACCGACAGCCCTTTCTCAAGCAGTAAGATTAATCTTGATTTGACAGATGCAGATGGTGTATATACATCATTGGCAAACAGGATATATGCTACTCGAAACGCAATAGCCCACAGTAAGGAGACTTTGACAAAGAAGAAATTTGTGCCATTCAAACACGATGCTGCTCTTGTGAACGAGGTACTGCTGATTAGGGTTGTATCAGAAGAAGTAATAATCAATTCTTCCAAGGAATTATAGCTTATGCCATTCAAAGACATCAGATATAAGGAACCAAAGTACCCTCATCAAGCATACGAGGAAAGGGTGGTGGCATTTATAGACCTGCTCGGATTCTCGGATATGGTGGGTCATACGGAAGCTAACGTGAAGGAATTACGTCACCTAACAGCTGCACTGAAGAGTCTGTATGAGCGAATATGGTCATGGGAAGCGGATGGTTCCAACTCGTCGTTTGCCTTCACCCAGTTTAGTGATAGCATCGTGATAAGCGCTTTGGCAGAGTCATCGGACAGCT
>JAFUVZ010000005.1 GCA_017471185.1 Bacteroidaceae bacterium | reverse complement strand
TTTCTTCAAGCCTTTTAGTTCATCATTTATCATTGAATAGATCGATATGTCAGGAATTTGTTGTAACTTTGCAGCCTATAAAGAAGAATAAAGAAACGTGTAATTATGGGTGAGGGACTCGCCTGCCCTTAACTTCGGTAAACTATTGATAGTGGAATGAAATACTTCTCATGGCTTTGGAATAACTCACGAGGCATCCGCTGGAATACGGTGGTGCGTATTGTTACTGGCATCGTTCAGGTGGTGCTCAGTCTATTGATGGTGTGGCTCAGCAAGCGGTTCATTGACGAGACCATCCGCACGGGAACGGCTGACGATGTGCTACGGATGGTAGAACTGTTGGTGCTGACCGTCGTAGGCGGTGTGATATTAAGACAAGTGGGCTACTGGCTGAAGACCTCTGCAAATGTCCGACAGTCGAACGCCCTGCGCCTCCGCATCTTCGGCAGGTTGTTTCACAGACAGTTGTTCACGGGCGACGAACTGCGACAGGTGCTGCATACTGCCTGTGCTGATTTTGTCTTTAATCTGCCCGATGGTCTCAATACTGAACTTGGTGAACGAGGCAGCGGACTCAGTGAGGGACAGGCACAGCGTATTGCCATCGCCCGTGGACTGCTTCACGGTGGCGACATCCCCTGCTTGACGAAATCAGCAGTAGCCTTGACGAACCCACAGAGTACGAACTATATCACCGCCTCTTTACGACATACCCACAAAAGACCATGCTTTTCATCACCCACCGAAAGGCTGTCAGTGAGTTATGCGACGATATGGTGAACCTATAAATGAGTATCGTCAACTTTCGCCACGATATTGCTATTCTCAAAAAAAGTTCAGGATTCTGTCAACTGTTGTAACCTTTCGGCAACCATTGTCAACTCTATCCACGATGTGGCAAAAATAAAGCCTCGTAAATTCCCTGCGGTAGAAATACGTTGCAAATTTACAGGGAATTTCCTAAGCAACCAAAAACAGCTTCTGAAGTGTTAAAATCTAAAAGTGGCTGTAATACAATGATTTAAGTTTGATTAGTTTTCGTTATTCATGGTAGTTTAGAGGTCTCTAAATACATTGATAAAATGAAGAATAATATTCTTTATTCATTAATCATTATTCATTATTCTTTAGCTCCAGATCCATTGCCAAGCCCAAACAGCAAATTTAATAAGCAGCCAAATAAGCAAGCAGAGGATAGCGATGAATAGAACCATCCACCACGCTCTTCGATTTACCTTTCTTATCATCTCCTCATCACCTTCAACATAGCCTGTTATCAAGGCGTAATTCTTGACATAGCTATGATTGAAGAAGTCGAGGATATCACCAATCCAGAATGGAATCAGCCCCATAGCGAAGTCAATGAGCATATTGCAAAGCAATGCCAAAGTCAGAGGAATGGAATGCAATTTGAAGACACTGAAATAGAGATATGGCAGCGTCAAAATGGAACTGACGGCATCGCCAATAGTAGGCACCAGACCCAACAACGGGTCAATGTAATACTTGTCCATTACCTTGGAGATACTTTCTATCAGCTTATACGATTTCAGACTCTTAACATCTTTCTTCATAGTTTTTTTACTCTAATTGTCCATTCATTCCAAATTCTTGACCACGCTCATCAGTTGCTCTCCGAGTCCGATTGTATAGCCTTGTGACACAAACACCACACGGTTAAAGCTGTCAGCCAGGATAAACAACGGCAACTGAGCCTTGTTGTCCAAATGCATATTGCTGACAATCTGGTTTTGAATAGTATGATCAACATCTATTCCGTAAGAAGCGGTAGAAGGCAAAGTCCCGAACTCCTCAGCCCGATAATTCTGACGCTGATTCTCATCGGGGAAGAGCAGAACCATCGGCCCTCCCCAGCGCTCAAAATCAGTTTTCAATTTGGCAATATCACGCAAGGCATGATTGGTTGGTTCCTGACCCACGCCCAACACACCTATTATGTAATACCCTCTTCCTGTTGTCGCAAGCACACTGGTTTCCGTTCCATCTTTCAGGTATTTGCTTTCAGAATCAAATGAGCCGATTACAGAAACATCTTGCCCATGAGGCTCACGCAAATGCAAATCAAGTTTAGTTGTCTTTCCTTCTTCAATAACAAACCGTTGCATAGCCGCCAGCACCTTACCACTCGCCATACGCCTGCCACACGTAAGCAGGTAAGTACCTGCGTCCAATGTCATCCCTTTCTTGAAAGTGTTCGCCCAGCTCACGCCACCACCCATATCTACCTGCCCTTCATCAAAGTTCAGTAGGCTTACAGTCCCATCATCCTTGATTCGGCTGATGGTGAAATGGCTGTAGTATTCAGGATTCTCCAACAAGGCAGTTGGCTGATAATCCAATATCAGTTTACCCGTAGGCGCACTTTGTTGCACTGCTGCCCCGAAGTTCACGTCCATCCATCTGCCATCTTCTTTTCTATATTGCACTTTGCCAGTCACTCCATCCTTTCGCGCTTCGATACCCAAGCTCCAGGCTACATTCACGAAGAAGATGTCTCGTGAACGAGGGTCTGCCACATGCGATTTCCACACTCCTGGCGAAGACATAGCTATGCGGGTTGCATACGGGCCATCGACAATCTGTAGATTTTGATCACACCACTCCACCAACTTAGCCGGATCATTACGGAAACGCTGTTGCTCAGCCGTAGGAATCTGTTCCTGGAAGAATCGTTTATAAGGAACAAGCATCTCGTCTTCTACCCTCATTTCTGATCTGCTGTCTGATGTCCGTTGGTCATCGAGCACCTCCATACTCACATCACGCAAGTCTTTGTCACTGAGCAGTGACAGATAACCAACGCTTCCCTCCTTAAGAAGATACCGTTTGATAACTTCATGATTACCACTCGACATCATCAGATACTTCACAGCATCATCAGGCAAGCCATACTCCTGCACATAAGCCTTTGCCGCCTCCTCATTCATAAAAGTATCCATATACACCATGCGCATGGAATCTTCTTCTGCCAATCTTCTTTGATTATAGGCTCTTTGCTCCTCAGTTACCTCTGGCAATGAATACTTTTCAGCTGGAGGAACGATGTCTATTTCTTCTACAGCAGATGAAGGATTCAGATCTTCTGTCAGCGAAATAGCTATCTCCTCATCTGTGCCGAACGATGCTTTCGCATACCCGTATCGCCCCTGATGAGAAGCCCATACTAACATGTCTCCCTTCCCGGCTGTCAGGAATGTATGTCCGTCTGCATCAGTATATTTGGTTACCACAGGGCAGAACTCGGCATAGTTGTATATCATGAAATCTACTTTAGCACCTCTCACTGGGTTACCTTTAGTATCCACAATGTTGAAATCTATGCGGGCGGTTGATCCATAGTTGTCTATCAGGTTGATTTCGGTGAATGTATCTGTAACCAGCATTTTTTCCTCTGGCCCGTCATACTTCCCGAACACACGGGTGTGCATCAGCATCGCACGGCTTGCCGCACTGTTGAACCATCCTAAATTCAATACAGCTTCCGGCTCGCAGGCTCCCATGAACCACCACTTGCCGTCTGCCCAAGCCTCTACCCAGGCATGATTGTCGTCAGTATGCGCCCATCGGGGAGTATAGACCTGGCGGGCAGGGATGCCGATGGCACGAAGGGCAGATACGGTAAAAGTTGATTCCTCACCACACCGGCCGTAAGCCGCACTGATGGTAGCGAGAGGTGAAGTAGTACGGGCGTCTGATGGGCAATAGGTAACCCGCTCATGGCACCAGTGGTTCACTTCCAGGATTGCTTCCTGCATCGTAAGCCCCTTCACCCTCTGCTTCAGTTCGTCATAGCAGTCATGACGGAAGCTGTCAAGATTCTCATTGTTCACCCTGACAGGCAGCACGAAGTGGCGGAACAGCAGCTCAGGAACCTCCTTGCCCCAAGGCATCTCCTTCCGGGCCTTGAACGACATGCGCACATTCTCTATATAATAGTCAGTGCCATAATCCGTCATATCTGCTATGGGCATATAGGCATATAGAAAGCGTAAGGCTTCTTGCTCTTCCTGCGTTTCATTACCGGAAAGCTGATAGAATTCTTCTCCCACCAGATTGACCTTAGCCTCCCAGTCAGCCTGAACCTGATTTCTATAGGCACTATCAGTCAGGAAATGTGAACCGGAAGTGGTACACGCTGTCAGCAACAGCAAGATTGATATGATATAGCCTGCTCTTTTCATGATGTCTGTTCTTTTCAAAATTTCCGTAAAGGTAATGCTATTTTCAGCATTAAAAAAATATTTTTCGCAAAACGTTTGGATATTTCTACAATTGTGCTTTACTTTGTAGCCAAATGCGTCATGCTTAAGCATACGCAAGAATCACATGATTCTATCACAATAAAAAAGCAATTTTAGCAATGAGGAACAAAAGAATGAAAGAAATGGTTGGTTTTCTTTCGATTCCGTGACAGCCAGTATTAGCTTCTCACGAATCATCTGGATAACCGTACCTCAATCTTTCAGGAATTGTTCTTTGACCGATTGCTACAGTTGTTTTTAATGATGTGATAGAGTTTCCTGATTAGAAGACTCTATAAATGATTACACAAAATGTGTAACACAAAATGTGTGATCAATAATTCAACTTCAGCACTTCCGCCAGAGGTTGGCACCGATTTTCTCGACCTTACCTTCTTTCACCCAACGGCAGATGACGGTTTTCACCACAGGCGACTCTCCATTCACCAAGCGGAGGTTCACCAAGTCTTCCTTCGTGAATTCCTGGGGCAATGTATCTAAGTATCGCACATTGCCCTTGCTTCCTTCAGCATTCAGCAAACCGTTGTGGAGTGTATTGACCTTGTCGCCATAAATCTGCATCTGATAGTGCAGACAACGTTCTGCCACCCAGAGCGCAAACCTGATGGCTCGATCCGTTTCCTGACGGCCTTCCAGCAGATAGGCAAGCATACCGGCACGGAATCCGTTAAGGGCTGCTCGACGACGGAAGACATCCAGCGAATAGTTCAATGTCTGCAGATATTCCTGACGCTTCCCCTCGTCCCATTCCTCGATAGCCTGGCTGATGCGAGGCAGTTCTACCTCGCCCTCCTCGTCCATCAGGCAGATACACTGACGTTTCAGCTTCTCTTCGTCCTCCTTCGGCCAGGGTTTGAACTGCGGCATTTTGGCTCCCACCATATCCGGAAGCACCACAGGAATCACTCGGCTCACCAAACCACTCTCTGCGTCAGCGAAGAAAGCCCTGCATTTGTTGGGCGTTCCACACATCACCATATTGTAATAGAGGGTAACCTTGCCAGAGAACGAGTCTTTCGAGATGCGATGCTGACCCCAAGGCTTGTTGTCGTAAGCCAGTCGGAAAAGATCGTTCTTTTCTGTCCATGCCCCACCCTTGTTGTTCTTCAGTACCGTCTCAATCTCAGGCGCATAGGTGAACAGATGCTTGCCTTTGGCATAGATGGCCCGCTCCAGGAAAGCCGACACACCGATGTTTGGCTCTATGATGCGGATGCAAGCACAAGGATTCTCCACTTCCTGCCCGTCTTTCTTAGCCAACGAGTACTCTATTTCCTTCTTCCATTCTACCTCATCCTGCTTGATGATAGGATCCATCAGCAGTCCCATCTCATTGTCAACGAATGACTTACCCGTAGCCTGGGGAGCCTCGATGTCAACGATGAAACTGGGCGAGTTCAGTTTTCCGTCGCGATACTTAGCCCTGATGCCTGTGGCCAATGTGCCCAGCATCGGCAAAGCTGCCATCAAGGTAGCCTCCTTGAATTCCTCTGGAGCATGATCCACCAGATCCTGCAAGATACCAGGCAACTCGTTGTCAACAGGAACCACCTGTGTATCGTCTTCATTTTCAGAAGCCTCATCAGCAGCGGCTCCCAATGTAGCCAACACCTCCTTCATCTGTGACGGAATGCCGGCAGGTCGGGTACTGCTTACTGCACTCCTGATGGTGGAAAGCACCTCATGTTCAGGCAATCCCCAATGGGGCAAGATAGCGAACAGCTTCTGCTCGTCGAAATCGCAGATGAAACGCATATAACGGCTCAAGGCATAGAGAGCCGTATTGCGTTCGCCTTCAACTGGCGCATCTCCATAACCTAATCGCCAAAGCAAAGCCTGCACGATCTTCTCATAGGGAATATCCTTATATAACATTGAAGATTGAACATTGAGCATTGAAGATTCCTGCGATGCATGATTCATAACAGGCTGAGCATACAGCTGACGCTGTTCCTCCGTAAGAGGCTCAAAGACAACAGGATCAAGCAGTTTCACATACTGTTCGCTCACCATGAAGCAGCATCGGGCCAGGTCAGTCACATGCGAGTCATAGCTCACACCCAGGCGACTCGCCAGCTTCTGGATGTCTTCCTCAATAGATAGCCCTGGTGTACGCCAAGCCCAGATATGAGTGCCCCCTCCTGCGCTCTCGGCAAAATACACGATGCGGAACTCCTCAATGAGGTTCTCCTCGCATACCTTGTTCCAAAGAGCTTCAGTGAGTCCCTTCTCATCAATGTCGAGGAAGAAGAGTCCTGAAGGAACGGCATCTTCGGCTTTACGCACATCATGCTTAAAACACTCCGCAAGTGGCAGCCATACAGGCAGTTCCTTCTTGCGTTCCAAATTCTTGTTCTGCTTCACATCCTGAAGGATTTCCTCCACGTGATTCGTCGCCAGCAGTTGACGATAAGCGGCCATGCTCGCCTGGCGAGGCATGCTGCTATAAAACTTTGCCATTAACACCATAACGGCGGCAAAGTTCGTAAGGGAGATTGCACCCTATCAGTGGGATAATTTCCTTTGGAGTGCAAGTTTTATTGTCCAGAAGTCAACTTTCTGTATTTCTGATAGATAGTATAGAAAATATCTTGCAAATATTTGGGTTCGTCGCCCATTCCTTCCTGAATATTTTTCCGATAGGTGTCAATGGAGTACTTATCCGTCAGTTTCGAGGCCAGTTTACGGTCGGAATGTCCTCCGAAGACTGCACTTTTTTTCATTTCTCCCACCAAGTGGCAGAAGAAACGAGCCGTAAACAGGTTGTTGTGGGGGCTTTTACGCTTCACTTTCAGGCTGTCGAATATCTTTCCGTCTTGAATCAGCTCTTGCCACATGGCGTCATATTGTGGGAACCAGGCGTTAGTCACCAAGTCTGACAACTTCCTGGCTGCTGTCATCACAGCCTCTTCCACCTCACTTTTCGCATTGCGCACTGACTGTTCAGAGCCCGACTTGGCTTTGGGAGCCAGCTCCGTGCCGATTTCCTCCAATGAAGCCAAGTGGAAGATAAAGTGGCGGAGAGCCTCATCGCTCAGGCCAACCTTCTGGAACTCAATGTCGAAAGCCTTGCGGTCTGTTGCCCATTTGGCGAACAATCCCCCAGGAACCTGTCCCAGTTCGGCACGTTCCTTACTTCGTTCAGCCATCAGGATTTCTTTCCACGAACTGCTGTCGCTCACCACACGCATCGTTTCACGACGGTTCTTCCAATAAGATTTCCAAGCCTTGCCCTCGCGTACGTGCGCCTGTACCTTATCAAACAGGCTGCCCATCTTCGTGCTATCTGCTCTTTGCTGTCGCAAGATATTCAGCATAAGGTCTGGCAGCAGCATGAGCATCAGCAAGCCGATTGCCATTGGCTGCAAGAGTTCCTTCATCTTGCCGCCAAGTTCTTCCATCGACTGACGCATCTGCATGATCAGGTCATTGGCTTCATGCCGGTTGTCTTCGTTTGCTTCCGTATTGATCTGCTGAAGAACGGAAAGCACCATCATCAGGTCGTCTTGCCTCAAATACTGGGCACAGAAGGTGAGGAGCTGTTGCTTGACAAAAGCCTCCTGACGCTCACTTTCCTGCTGTTCAGCGGGCATCCTGTAATGCTTCGACAGGAACTGGGTAACCAATTGAAACAAGGAGGATTGTGGCTCACCGGTTTCTTCTGCGGTCATCAGATGTTGTAGCAATGCCATCACTGACTGACGGATGCTGACGTTGGAAACCACCTGGCCTATGCGGTCGAAATATTCTGAAAACAGGAATGCAGCCGGGTTCTTGCTCAGCTCAAAAAGGGCCATAGAGGTGTTCTGCATACGCATCAAGGCAGCATAGATCTCTGCCTCTACACAGGTATCCAAGCCCGATGACATATCCTGCGCCAATTCTTCCAGACGCCGGGTGGCTATTTCCCAATGGCGACATAGCTGGACAGTCAGTTGTTCCGCCCGTTCACCATCAACGATTCTCTTGATTTCTTCTGCTGTCATATCCGTAACGGCAAGGTTTCAGTGGTTACACGGTTACATGGTTACAGTGTAACCATGTAACCTTTTTACCTTAACCTTTAGTTTTATTAATCTATATATAATTATTTATCAATGCTTTATCAAAACCGTAACACTAAGTCTCGCTTCCAGAGGTTACATGGTTACACTGTAACCATGTAACCGTTTCCTGTCTTTTCCTGATTTTGGTTGACAGTTTTTACTCTATTTCCTGATGTGGTTGACAATCGTTTTACTGAACAAGTTGACACTTTACTGGAATCGTTGACACCTTCACTGAAAAGGTTGTCTTTTTCCTGAAAAGATTGAC
>JAFUVZ010000081.1 GCA_017471185.1 Bacteroidaceae bacterium | reverse complement strand
TGGTTACATGGCACATGCGGAGCCTGTCAGAATTGGCAACGACGTGTGGATTGGCGGCAACGTAACCATCCTGCCAGGTATAACGATTGGAAACAACGTCGTTATAGCCGCAGGTGCCGTCGTCACAAAGGATGTCCCTGATAACTCTCTCGTAGGTGGTGTCCCAGCCAAACTTATTAAGAAACTCGAAAATGACGTGGAATGATGGACTATAAAGTATTGAACAATGGCCTGAAGATGCCGATGGTGGGCCTAGGTGTCTATAACATCCCTGAGAGAGAAACTCAGAGAGTGGTAGAAGATGCCCTGTCCGTCGGCTATCGTAGTATCGACACTGCGGCCATGTATTACAACGAAAAGGGTGTCGGAGATGCTGTCAAGAATTCCGCTATTCCCCGTGATGAGCTGTTTGTCACGACAAAAATATGCGACTCATGTTACACGAGGGAAGAAACTTTGCGCTCTGTTGATCATTCCATGAAACAGCTTGGACTCGACTATGTGGACTTGATGCTGATTCACTGGCCTGTGGGAAATCCCACGGTTATGTGGCATACGCTCGAAGAACTCTACGAGCAAGGCATGTTCAAAGCTATCGGCGTATCGAACTTCTATCCCAACACATTCCCAAAGATTGTTGATGGCGCTAAGGTGATGCCTGTCGTGAACCAATGTGAGACCCATGTTCTCTATCAGCAGCGCAAGATGATTGAATACTTGCAGCCATACAATGTGGCTTTGGAAGCATGGAGTCCTCTGGCCGAAGGAAGAAACAGCATCTTTAAGAATAAGACTCTTGTAGCCGTTGGCGAGAAATACGGAAAGACATCCGCACAGGTAGCCTTGAAGTTCCTTATTCAGAATGGTGTCATCATCATTCCAAAGACTACTCACAAGGAACGGATGATAGAGAATATTGATCTGTTTGATTTTACTCTGTCTGATGATGACCTCCATATTATTCGTCTACTTGATACAGGCAGGAATGTCACGGGCTGGCCGTCAGATGCGCTCAGATATAATCCTGAAAGCTTATGATTGAGAATTACAAGATAGTCACACTTTGTGGAAGCACTCGTTTCAAGGAGCAATTCTTAGAAGCCCAGAAACGACTGACACTAGATGGCTGTATTGTCATCAGCGTAGGTCTTTTCGGACATTCAGGCGATGAAGAGGTTTGGAAGCCTGGCACTAAGGAAATGCTCGATGACATGCATCTTCGGAAGATTGACCTTGCCGACGAGATCTTTGTAATCAATGTCGGTGGTTATATCGGTGAGAGTACCAGACGTGAGATTGCGTATGCCGAAAAGACAGGAAAGAAGGTAAACTATTTGGAGCCATGACGTTACCCAAGTTTATAGTCTGTATGGACGGCACTTTCCGTTTGGGCCAGGTGAATCAGCATAAACATTTGCTAAAGCCGGGCGACCAGTGTATCGGTGGAGGATATTACCACTTCGACTTTGTTTCCAATCGTATCATCCTTGACAGGGAATCCTATGACTTTGGCCGCCCCAAGTGGCATCTACTGGAGGTTCTAAAAGTTCCTTCCACCTATCGAGGCATGCGCATCATCTATAAATATGATGATGGATTCCACGATGATTTCAACGTCAGTGAGGAATTGCAAATAGAATACTATGATTGACTTCGATTCTATATGGCGCACTCAGGACGAGATTAGAACGGTAGTCAATGCCGTTTTGGGTGAATGTGTCTGGAATCTGGCCTATGATGAAAGGCGTAGTGCCATCGTTCTTGAACTGACAGTATTACTCGAAGAGGATGCCATCAGTGATTTGTGCTGCCAGTTCCCGATACCAGCCGATTATGACGGGGAAGGTTCAAAGGGTTCAAAGTTTGTATTCTACATATAAAAGGAAAAGGGAACCTCATTTGTTGAGATTCCCCGAAGATTAGGAAAGGTCAAAGACCTTGGAAACATCACCGCCTTTCTTGACTTTCGGGAGCCTGACTGTCCCGTATTTCTTCTCATACTCATTGATAATTTTGTCAAAGGCAAGGTTCATCAAATCCTTGATCGCTATTCCCTCTCTGGCGGCTATCGTCCTAATCTTTGTAACCTTGTCATCATCTGCCATCGTGCAGAATCTGATAACTTTATTGTGTAAGGCCGGGCGGCCTCTCCTGGTATTGTTCTGCTCGTCAGCGGCAGAATCATCCTTCACAGGAGCTTCTTCTTTCTCTTCTGTCGGCTCGGTTGACTGTACATTTGAGAACAGTTTTTCAAGCCCTTTTTCAAAGTTCTTCTTTGCCATTGTATATTACTAAAAACAGTATTACTAATAATATTATTACCAAAATTCACACACTCAAAATCAGTCTCTTCTGATTATCTCTTCAACTAATGAGCTATAGTCCTTTGCGCCGTTACACTTGGGGTTATAGGTATAGATGTCAGTCGAAGATAGAGGTGCTTCTGCCACAGAGATATTCTCGCGAATCTTCGTCTCAAAGATGATATTGCCAAACTGTTTCCTCAGTTGGTTCTCCAGAGCCTTATTGAGGTTTCTTCCATGCCAACGAGTGAAGATGATACCAGATAGCTTCAGCTCCTTATTGGCACGTTTCTTCACCATCTCAATGCTCTTTATGAGTGTGTTCATACCTCGTGTTGGCAACACTTCTGCAGTCATGGGAATATACAGGTCTGTAGATGCCACCAAAGCATTGATGGTAAGCAGTCCGAGTGATGGAGGACAGTCTATGATAATATAGTCATATTCACGTTTCACCTCTTCAAGCAGTTCAAGGAGGATGTACTCCCGATCCATCTTGGAGGACAGCTCCAGTTCTGCTGATGAAAGGTCAAGACTCGAAGGGATGATGTCAACATTATCCATGACATGGACGATACTCAGTTCATGCCCTTCTATGAGTGTATCATAGAGAGTCGTGGGCGGTTCCTCTTCCAGAAGGCTGCTCGTCAGGTTCGCCTGAGCGTCAAGGTCAACCAGAAGCACCTTGAATCCCTTACGAGCCAGTCCCACTCCTACACTTGCAACGGTGGTGGTCTTTCCTACTCCACCCTTGTGATTTGCTACAGATATAATTTTTGTCTTATTCATACTTGTTTTGTTTATTCAATTACTGTTACCTGCTACCATAATGCATCCACAAAGTTAAGTCATATTTCAAGTAATACGGTAATATTATTCAAAAAAATACCGTCCTTCAAAACTATTTAACTTCGGTTTGCGATTATTTTTAGCTCTTGTTTTCCGAAGGGTTTTCATGAGTACCAATAATGGCACTCAGCCAAGAGAAAAAAACTCACCTGTCCCTGCGGAAGTCATTTCTCCTGTCACCTCTCCACCAGCCTCCAAGAATGGCAAAAAGCATTCGGAATACGATGGGGATGATAATGATTGCTGTTACGTCATTCATAAGCGATATGTTTAGTTAATACTCAAAAGAGATTGACCACCCGGATTCCCTGGTTCGTGGCCTTCTTCACCGTGTAGTAGGTTCCACCCTTCTCTCGACCGTCATAGTAGGCTATCAAAAGATTAGAGTGGTCAACCATGAACTCGTCCCGTTCAAGGTAGCAACGAGTGTAGTAGCTCTCACTGAGCACTATCACCTCGTCGGCCTGGTTCATCAACCGTTCATAGCGGAACTTGTCTGAAAGCGAGTAACGCATGGACTGCCCATTGAACGGGATTGCAGCGGTCAAAGTAATGTCTGGATGCTCTGCCTTCATAGATACGACAACCTCTGCCGCAAGCATGTCAAAGCCGATGGCAAAACCGCTGATGAAATTACGGATGCCATGCTCATAAGCCTTGGAAATAGAGTCTCTGAGACGTGCCTTGATGCAGTCCCTCATTGAATACTGACAGGATCGATGTCCTGTGAATGCTGCCGAGACAGCCTTGCTGAATCTTGTTTGTACCATATTGTAGAATTTATGATTGTGGTCTGTATTTATATGATGTCTTTCCGAGAAAGAATCCGTTGGTTACGTGCGCTCCTACCTTTTCAAGCTGAGAGGTGAAGTAGCAGAATGAGGTGCCGGTGGTTACGATGTCATCCCATATACACACATTCTTACCATAGAAGAATGAACCATCAACCTCGATGGCGTTCTGCCCGTTCATACGCTGCTCACGGGTCTCTTTCTTGACCTTCGTCCCATGAACTGAGGTGCGCTCTCCCAATAC
>JAFUVZ010000036.1 GCA_017471185.1 Bacteroidaceae bacterium | reverse complement strand
GTTCGGTTCTGATGCTTTTTGGAGGCATCTGTTTTCTGCCTTTAGCTGTTTTGCATGTGGCAGTACGTTCTGTGTGGGAATATAGCGCATGATTATTAAATTAAGATAAAAGAAACGTTATATGACAAAAATGAAATTGAAAATTCCTTTCTCTCCTCCTGATATGAGTGAGGAAGAGGCAAAAGAAGTAAGAGAAGCTATACTGTCTGGATGGATTACAACAGGTCCTCGTACTAAGAAACTAGAAACGCAGATATCGGAATATGTTGGGACGGCCAAAACCGTTTGCCTAAGTTCGGCAACAGCAGCCATGGAGATGATGCTCCATTTGCTGGATTTGCAACCAGAGGATGAAGTAATCGTCCCGGCATACACCTATACGGCAACTGCATCGGTCACACAGCATGTGGGTTGTCGGTTGGTCATGGTGGATAGCCAGAAGGACAATGTTGAGATGGACTATGAGCAGCTGGAGCAGGCTATCACGGAGAAAACCAAGGTAATTATGCCAGTGGATATTGCAGGCATCGTGGCAGACTATGACAGGGTGTATGAAATTGTAGAGCGGAAAAAGAGCCTGTTCAGACCTGCCAACGCGCTGCAGGCGAAGATTGGCAGGATTGTGGTGTCGGCTGATTGCGCCCATTCTTTTGGGGCTGTGCGCAAGGGAAAGAAAGCAGGTGCAATAGCAGATTTCAGCGCATTCAGTTTCCATGCGGTGAAGAATTTTACCACAGCCGAGGGAGGCGCGCTGACATGGAGGTTGCCTTTCGGAAATGAGATTGTAGCTACAGACGTTGATTATATGCCGACTGTACCCAAGAAAGAAGGTGAGACTTGGAACGAGATGCTATACAGGATTTCCCAGTTGTTCAGCCTCCATGGACAGAACAGGGATGCTCTAGCCAAAACAAAGGCCGGCATGTGGGAATATGACATCATCGGGCCGTGGTACAAGTGTAATATGACAGACATCATGGCTTCTCTCGGTTTGGCGCAAATGAAGCGTTATCCCAAGATGCTCGAGAGAAGGCAGGAGATAGTGGCTCGATACAATGCCGCACTCGACGGTCTGAATGTGGTATTACTGAATCACAAGGATGCAGAGCATTGTAGTTCGCATCACTTGTATATGGTTCGCCTGCCGGGTAAAAGTCGCGAGGAGGTGAATCGGATGATGGAGCAGATGGCAGAACGAGGCATAGCCACGAATGTACATTTCAAACCGCTGCCGATGATGACGGCATACAAGGCATTGGGATTCGACATCGCTGATTATCCGAACGCATACCATCTGTTTGAAAATGAGATGACACTGCCATTATACTCCCGTCTCACTGACGAGGAAATGGAATTTGTGATAACTAATTTCGTAGAGATAATCAGGAATTCGTGAAAAGACTATTTGATATAGTAGCGAGCTTACTTGGACTTGTTGTCCTAAGTCCGCTCTTTTTAGTTCTTGCCATCTGGATTAAGACAGATTCTGCTGGACCGGTGTTTTATCGTCAGGTACGAGTCGGAAGACACAACAAAGACTTCAGTATCTTTAAGTTCCGTTCTATGCGAGTAGGTTCTGACAAGGGAAGTCTTGTTACTATCGGCGGACAGGACACAAGAATTACTCGTGCCGGACGCTTTATCAGGAAATACAAACTCGACGAACTGCCACAGCTCATCAATGTCTTTATTGGAGATATGTCAATTGTTGGCCCTCGTCCCGAAGTTCGGCACTATGTAAACTACTGGACTCCCGAGCAGATGCATGTGCTGGATGTCCGCCCAGGCATCACCGACCCTGCATCCATCAAGTTCTGCAACGAAAATGAACTGCTGGAAAAAGCAGAGGATCCCGAGACGTATTATATCGAAGTTATCATGCAGGAGAAGATACGACTGTATTTGGATTATGTGGAGAAGCATTCTTTTTTCTATGATATTATACTTATCTTAAAGACGTTTGTGGTAATTTTATCAGAAAGATAATTGCTGTTCACTAAAAATTGCCAAACTTTCTTTGGAAAGATTGAAATAAGAAGGTGCCATTTAGCACGGATGACCGCATGGACAACCCTGTGTCTTTGTATGCAGCAACAAAAAAGAGCAATGAGCTGTTTGGCCACTGCTACAGCAAGCTATATGATATACCAACAACGGAAGATTCTATTCTTGAAAATAGAGACAGTTTCTTTTAGACGTATTTACTCTCTCACGAGAAAAAAATTAATCCCTCGTGAGGGACAAAAAAATATCTCGTGAGAGATGTATATATAGCTTTACAGCTTTTTATAAAAAGATGCCGTGCCAAAAGTATCATTGGCACGGCTTTTTTTTATTCCTTGATGTCAATCCTCAAAGCCAGCTCGTCAAGCTGTTTCTGCTCGATGGCTGAAGGTGCGTCAAGCATCACGTCACGTCCGTTGTTGTTCTTCGGGAATGCGATGCAGTCGCGGATGCTGTCAAGACCGGCGAAGATGCTTACCCAACGGTCGAGGCCGTAAGCCAGACCTCCGTGAGGAGGAGCACCATACTTGAAGGCGTTCATCAGGAAGCCGAACTGCTCCTGCGCCTTTTCTGGGGTGAAGCCCAAGATCTCAAACATCTTGGCCTGCAGCTTAGGATCGTGGATACGGATGGAACCGCCACCCACTTCGATACCGTTGCAAACCATGTCGTAGGCATCGGCACGAACCTCTTCAGGCTTGGTGTCGAGCAGTGGTATATCCTCGTCTTTCGGATGAGTGAACGGATGGTGCATAGCCATCAGACGGTTCTCCTCATCGCTCCACTCGAACATCGGGAAGTCAACCACCCACAGCAAAGCGAACTTGTTCTTATCGCGCAGGCCTAAGTCGTCAGCCACCTTCAGACGGAGTTCGCAGAGTTGTTTGCGAGTCTTCATCGCGTCATCACCGCTCAGAATCAGAATCAGGTCGCCTGGCTTCGCACCGAAGGCTTCCCTCATCTGCTGCAGCACTTCCTGTGTATAGAACTTATCAACGCTTGACTTCACGTTGCCATCGGCCTCCACACGGGCATAAACCATACCCTTGGCACCGATCTGCGGACGCTTCACATATTCTGTCAGGGCATCTATCTGCTTGCGGGTGAACGTTGCCGCACCTTCCGCACAGATACCGCCGATATAAGCCGCATTATCGAATACAGAGAAACCGTGGCCTTTCATCACATCCATCAGTTCCACGAACTTCATGCCGAAACGCAGGTCAGGCTTGTCGCTTCCGTAGTATTTCATGGCATCAGCCCAAGGCATGCGCATGAAAGGAGTCTCGCCCAAATCCACGCCACGCAAAGTCTTGAACAGGTGCTTGGCCATGCCCTCAAACAGTTCGATGACATCATCCTGGGTAACGAAAGACATCTCGCAGTCAATCTGAGTGAACTCAGGCTGACGGTCGGCACGCAAGTCTTCATCACGGAAGCATTTGGCAATCTGGAAATACCTGTCGAAACCAGCCACCATCAACAGCTGCTTCAAGGTCTGCGGACTCTGAGGCAAAGCATAGAACTGGCCTGGATTCATGCGTGAAGGTACCACGAAGTCGCGTGCACCCTCTGGAGTAGAGCCTATCAATACAGGAGTCTCTACCTCAATGAAACCGTGATTGTCGAGATAGTTGCGCACTTCGATGGTCATCTTATGCCTCAGCTCCAGATTCTTGCGAACAGCATTTCTTCTCAAGTCGAGGTAACGGTACTTCATGCGAAGGTCGTCGCCACCATCGGTATTGTCCTCGATGGTGAAAGGAGGAGTCATAGCGGCATTGAGCACGTTGAGCCGGCTCACGATGATTTCTATATCACCTGTAGGCAGGTTTTTGTTTTTGTTGAAACGCTCGTTTACAGAGCCAGTAACCTGAATGACATACTCGCGTCCCAGTTTGTTGGCTTCCTCACACAGTGCAGCGTCCACCTCTTCATTGAACACCAGCTGGGTGATGCCATAACGGTCGCGAAGGTCGATAAAGGTCATACCTCCCATTTTGCGTGAACGCTGTACCCATCCGGCCAGCGTTACCTGCTTATTAATGTCAGATATGCGGAGTTCTCCGCAGTTATGAGTCCTATACATATTATATTTAATTAAAAACTCTGCAAAAATACTGCAAGTGGCGCAAATAAGCAAATTAAAACATAAATAAAACGGATGCCACCAGACGGTGGTTGCTTACACCATGCGTATTCTTCACCTTTCCCTTAGCATCATTGGTGCCATAGAAAGCGTTGGTGAAGTTGTACTCCATGCCGAACTTCCAGTTGGGAATGTTGTAAGTCATCTCTGCCGACAGGGTGTACATCTGGTCAAGGTTTGTGCCTTTACCTACCAGGTCGGTGACATTCTTGGAAGCGCCTAAGTTCTTCAGATAGCCGCCGAATACGCCTCCGCGCCACTTGCTGCCATACATGATATTAATCCAGCTGTGCGAGAGACGGATAGGGGCATATTCCTGTTCGCCTGTGCGGGGGTCTTTCTTCGTCACGCCATAGCCACCCAAGGTGTTAGCCTGGGTGAAATTCTCGCTCAGGAAGGTCTTGGCTGCTATCGTGAACTTATCCTTCTGATACTTACCGTGTGCTTCCAGTGTCAGACCGTTCACGCGCTCGCTAACCTTATAGCCCTCGTCAGACTTCAGGCGAGGCACGATAGACAGATAGTGGACGCTCACACCCAGGTAAGACTGGCCACCGTCATGTACGTCGAAACTGGCGAACAATTCCGGTATCTTGCTGTTACGCAGGTATTCACGGCTTGCTCCGTTAGGACCCGTCGAGGCCATCTGGGCCTGCCAGACGGCAGCTGCACGGAACATTACCAGTTTGTCACGATACTGGTAACGGATTTGTGGGGAACGGTTCAATGGCTGGTAGGGAGCGCCTACGTTCAGGTTCATCAGTTCGGCACGCAAGGTGTTGTTCAATGGGTGCCAGGTCTGGCCGATCAACAGCGAATGGCTGCCCATCGCCAGGTTCAGGTATGCGTGACGCATACGCACGATACCCAGGTTAGTGCTGTTGCCACGGAAATCGAACTCAATGTTGGCAGACGTCTTGATTTTTCCCAAGGTAGGTCCAGTGACATCAATGCCCAGCCGGGTGTGCATGTTGTAAAGGTTCAGGTTGCTCACTCCATTCAGGTCCTTGCCAGAGGGATCAAGCTCCTTGTCCTTAGGGTAGGACAGGAGGGCTCCGTCCACACTCTCGTTGTTTTGACGCGTGTTGAAGTAAATGTCATTACGCACCTGTCCGTAGAAACGGTAGGAGAAGTCCTTCTTCTGAGCCAGACCAGTCATGGTTGTACAGAAGACCAATGTCGTGATGAAAAGTTTTTTGTTCATTTCATTAGTGCTTTTCAATGGCTAAATTAGTTTTTTTAAAGGTTCGTTGCGAAGTTACAAAGAAAAAGTGGTATTATTGCTATCATTAACAATATTCTTTTTATATTTGCAGTACTGATTTGACAAAAATGAAATCATAACCTTAAATCGTAAATATTATGTTTTTAATGATTATTCAGTTGCTGATTGTGTTGGGAGCCCTCTACGTGGGTTCACGATACGGCAGCTTGGCATTGGGAGCCATTTCCGGCATTGGCCTGGCGCTGTTAGTTTTTGGCTTTGGCTTGAAACCCGGTACGCCTCCTACAGATGTAATCTACATTATCATCGCTGCGGTGACCTGTGCAGGCATCATGCAGGCGTCAGGCGGTATGGACTGGTTGATTCAGATTGCAGAACGTATGCTGCGCAAGCATCCTGACCGCATTACATTCTACGCTCCTCTGTGTACATTCTTCTTGACAGTCCTGGTGGGTACAGGTCATGTGGTCTATACCTTGATGCCTATCATCTGCGATATCGCCTTGAAGAAAGGCATTCGTCCGGAAAGGCCTTGTGGCGTGGCTTCCATCGCTTCTCAGGTAGGTATCACCTGTTCTCCTATCGCTGCGGCTGTGGTGGCATTTACCACTATCTCGGCTTCCAACGGTTTCAACGTGACTATTCCTCAGGTTCTGATGGTCACCATTCCTGCCTGTCTGATAGGTTTGATGATGGCAGCTGCTTTATCTTATAAAAGAGGTAAGGATCTGGATAAAGACCCCGAGTTCCAGAAGAGATGCCAGGATCCTGAGTTATATAAATATATGTATGGTAATTCAGCCACAACCCTTGATAAGGAGATTTCCAAAGACTCCAAGTATGCGGTTTATATCTTCCTCGCTGCTCTCTGCGTGATCGTGTTCTTCGCAGCGTTCCCTGGTCTTCTGCCACATTATCCCAAGGCTGACGGAACGACGGAAACCCTGAAGATGAACCTCGTCATTCAGATTGTGATGATTTCAGCCGCCGCCTTGATGATAATCTTCTGCAAGGCAAGTCCGAAGAAAGCCGTTTCTGGTCCTGTATGGCAAAGCGGTATGGTGGCCGTGGTGGCTATCTATGGCATCGCATGGCTGGCTGATACCTATTTCGGCAACTACTTGGGAGAGATGCAAGCGGCGTTGGGTGACATCGTGGCCAAGTACAACTGGTCTATCGCCTTTGTGTTCTTTCTGGTTTCAGTGCTCATCAACTCTCAGGGTGCGGTAGTCGTTTCCATGCTTCCGTTAGCATATTCGTTAGGCATTCCCGGTCCTGTGCTGCTGGGTGTGCTTCCAAGTGTTTACGGTTATTTCTTCATACCTAACTATCCTTCAGATATCGCTACCGTCAACTTCGACCGAAGCGGTACTACGGTAATAGGTAAGTATTTGTTGAACCATAGTTTCATGATGCCAGGCTTAGTGTGCGTTATCGTATCCACCATCGTGGCATATATCATCACAAGCTTATTCTTTTAAGTCATGACAAATCCGTTCTTTGTAGGCAAGTTGGTCAGGCTCCGTGCCGTTGAACCGGAAGACCTGGAGTTTCTGTACCAGATGGAGAATGACCCGTCGTTGTGGTCAATCTCTAATTTTACGGTTCCTTATTCCAAAGCTACTCTTCGCGCCTACATCGAGAACTCAATGAACGATATGTTCGCAGACCGTCAGCTCAGGCTGATGATCTGCGAACTTTCGCATGATAAACCTGTCGGAGTGATTGACATTTCTGATTTTGAACCCATGCACGGTAGGGGAGAGATAGGCATATCCCTGCTGGTAGAAGAACGTGGTAAAGGCTATGCCGCTGAGGCCCTTGACCTGCTATGTGACTATGTGTTCACCTTCCTCCACTTCAAACAGCTCAACGCTCATATCCTGGCAGACAATACCGCATCGTTGAACCTGCTGCATCGTGCAGGTTTTACTGATTGCGGACTCCTCAAATCGTGGTGGCGCATCGGTGGTGAATACCATGATATGGTGTTGCTTCAGAAAATCCGCAAAGATTAGTCACTCTGTTCTTGCTCTTCTTTGGCTTTTCGCTGTGCGTCATAAAGCATTAGGTGCAGATAGCTCATCACCTTGCCGATACCCTCTGGAGTCATGACGCGTGAGCCTGTGGAATTGATTTTTCCACCTTCAAACTTAGCCGTAAACTCCCAGGAGCCCGGTCCGTCAAGCATACGCGGCGTGTCAGGCAGGTCAGCTGGTCTGAAGTAAGCGGAGTGTGACTGATATACTTTCTCTGTCTCAATGAGTTCCATGACCTTGTCAATCACATCATCGCCAATGGTGATGCTGAAGCCTTCTTCCTCATTGATTCGTCTCATCTGCAAGGTATAAGGTTTTTCCGTAGCTTTGAGATACAGATTTACAGGTATCATTGAGCCACCACTTTCTTCAAAAGTAACCTCCAGTAACCGACCTGTAGGCATCACCTGCTTAGCCGCTTCCCGGATGATGCTCCTGATGCGGGAATAGCTTCTTACCATGTCGAAACGTTCTGCTTCTCTCCTATAGTTCACAAGAAACCGCGCCACGTCTTCTTCCTTTACCTTTGCCAATATCTGGTTTCCCTCTTCTCCCTGAATCGCCTTATCCAGATATTTGTCCTCTTCTATTCTGGCATCAGCTTCAGCCATTCGCCTGACATATTCGCTTTCTTCCAGTTCGGCCAGCTCATAAGCGAAAGAATAAGCGGCCATATCGTTCTCTAAGAACCCCGGAGACTTACGTGAATCAGAATGAGAGAGTAGTTGCACGATGCGTTTCTGCTCTTTCTTACTAAGCTTTCCGTCTTGTGCAGTGGCTACACTGCCGAAAAGTAAACTGATGATACCCATGATGAATAAAGTTTTCATAGTATTGACTTATTGTAATGCTTTTCTTGCCTTAAAACAGATTCAACTGGTGGCTGTGGTCAAAAGCCTCTTTCTTCAGCTTCTGCAGTTCCTTCTTGGAAAGCCTGGCTGGTTTAACGGCATCCTCTTTGGCTACAGAAGGAGCCGTCTGCTTCAGATAACGGTAGATTGTAGAATAGCTGCGGATGTTGAGCAAGGTCATGATACGGCTGATAGGCAGTCCGTTGTCGTAGAGTTGACGGCATTGCTGAGGCTTGTTGCGGTTGTGCTTGTTCACGCTGCCTTCCTTCCGCCCGAATTTCACGCCTTTCTTCTTCGCTTCAATTCTGCCTTCCAGGCAACGGGCCTTGAACACATCCTCCTTCATATCTGTAAGGACTTGGGCGAAATGGCTCAGCACCTGACCTGTAAGGCCACTGATGCGAAGGTTGTCATCCAAAGAGATAAAAGTAACCCCCATCCGGAAAAGCTCGTCAACCAGCTCCAGCGCTTGTTCTACCCTATACCCGATGCGGTCTAAACGACAGATAACCAAGGTGTCGCCACTACGCAGACTATCCAGACATTTCTTGAGTTGGATTCTTTCGGAACGCAAGTCTGGCAGTATCTCGTGATAGATTCTCTCACATCCCGATTCCTTGAGCCTGAGCAACTGCTTTTCCTGTTGTTGCTCAACCTTACTGCTGTATGCGTATCCTATCCTCATGGTCATTTGTTGGTTAAGTCAAACAAATAAGTCATCTTAATGGTGATGATGGTATGCGCTGACCGTCCGAAATAGTCTTTCTTCTCATTGCCGTAGAAGTCTGACAACGCATAGTAGTATCTGCCTTCCAGCAGGAAATTGCCAGCCTTGCGTGTCTTGAGTTCCAGGCCCACGCCACCTGTGATACCGTAGTCGAACTTATGCTTCACGGGCAATGTATGTTGCTCAACCACCACACCCGACATGCTGTCCCAGTCGCCGTCAATCTTGTCAGAGTCACTCAGGAAAAAGCCTATCTGCGGACCACCGTCGATGAAGAACTGCAGCCCCCTGTCTTTGCCGAAGGCCAGGTGAGCCAGGAACGGAATGTCCACATAAGTCATCTTGCGTTGGTACTGCAGGTCTGGAAAATCCTCCACAAACTCCTTCCATCCGTGTTGAGACAGGTTCAGTTCCAAACGAACGCCACATTTCATGCCGAAATATTTCTCTGATATATAGCGGGCCGTTGCACCGATTACCATGCCTGACAGGTTCTTTTGCCTTACCGTAGGCGAGAACTCCACGCTCGAGAGGTTCACGCCTGCATTGACACCCACCGATAAGTTGTGCCTTAATTCGCCTAACTGGGCATTAGCACTGCTCATGCCCAGCATCGCCAGTGCGGACACCAATATGAAACGACGCCATCTCATCAGTCAAAATCCAGTTTAAAGAGTTCATATTTAGGTGAGAATCTCACGAAGAACACTTTCTTGTTGATAAATCCACCCCAGTTGTTCACTCGGTCGAACTTAAAGCCCGTCTGTATAGGTGTCAGGTTCAGCTTGTCGAGGTTCTTCTCCAACGCTGAGCCATAACGGGACAAACCCTTGAGGAAGAAGAAACCTGTGTCGAATCCTAACATTCCATACTTAGGATAGCGTTCCTCCATGTCCTTGCCATACCATCTGCGGAAGCTGCTTGTGAAATTTCGCGGAGCAGCAAGCAGGTTATTGGTATAGAAAGACGTATAGAAATAGGTGTCGAGTTCAAAAAAAGCTGACAGGTGGTCTTTAGTGTAGGTCTGCCATTCAGGATAACCGAACAGATGCACCTCGGCATGAATCTTCTCCTTATAGATGGAGTCGTTCACCATTGCGCTCAACTGAGGCAATGTCGTGATGAGTACCGTGTTACTGCCCGATGTAGGGATGAAAACATTAGCCCTGTCTTTCTGCAAGGCTGCCTGCATCTGCTCTGACGTAGCGCTCTCATCCAGGTTGGTGAACGGAATCTGCTTAGATTTCAGTTCCTCACGCAAGCCATTGATAAAGTCAGCCTTGTCCTCTGTGCCCGTCTTGGCATTGAGGAAAATGACATGAGACTTAGGGAACTGGCGTGTGAAGTGGTCGTACACCTCAGAATACAGGTACGACTGAGGGGTATTGATCTGATAGATATCGGGGTTACGATAAACCGTATTGTCACGACTGGTGAATGGAATAACCAGACGGATATGGTTCTTGTTGGCAAACTCGGCCATCGGCTTGATCTGCTCTGTATAGAGCGGTCCGAAGATGATGTCCATATTCTTCATCTCCGGCTTGACGAGGATGGCGTTCACAGAAGCCACGGTAGATCCTGAATCGTAGGTATAGAGGTCAATAGAAGTTCCTGTACGCTTCAGACTGTCCACAGCCATCAGGAATCCCTGGTAATACTCCACCATACGCTCACTTTCGGTATTTCCTTTCCCTTCTGCGATGAATGGCAGTATCAACGCTGCCTTGATCATGCTGATGTTATGGTCAGCCTTCCTGTTCTGCTCAAAGAGTTCAGAGTTGGTAGGCTCCTTCACCTCCTTCTGCTTTTCAGCTTCCTGGATTTTCGGATAAGGGATGCAGAGTAACTTACCTTTCTTCAGCTTCTTGGCATCTTTGATCTCTGGGTTAGCGTCAAGCAGTTCCTGCTCAGTGATGCCATACATACGTGCGATGCTGAATACCGTCTCCTTGCGAGCCACCTTGTGCATCTCCTTGCAACGGCTCTGTACAGGACCCTGTATGCCCGAAGGTTGCTGAGGCTGTACCGCTGTCTGCTGGGGTTGGTCTGTAGCAACCGGAGTAGAGGTGGATGAGCCATCCGCCTTTGGGATATTCACCACCTGTCCGTAGCGGAAGTTCTTCTCGTTCAAGCCCGGGTTAGCGTCCAGGATTGCCTTCACGGAAACCTTGTACTTCTGTGACAGCCCGTAGAGGGTTTCGCCTTGTAGGATGGTATGGAACGTTCCCTCATCAGTCACCTTGTCGGGACGCGGCACCTTAAGCTGCTTTCCCTCCACGATTACCTGCTCGCTGCCAGGGTTGAGCTTCACGATGGCATCAACCGTAGTGTTATACATATTGGCGATGGAGTAGAGACTCTGTCCTTTGGTAATGGTGTGAATGATGTAAGTCTGATTCTCTTGTGCATAACCGACTGACGTACAGACCGTAGCCAGTACAAAGATAAGGCATATCTTGCTAAAAATCTTCATTTCAATAGTTGTTAATGTGTCAATCTGTTTTTTACAAGGCCTAATAAACCTTGTTGCAAAAATACAGTTTTAAATTGAATTATTTAAGCAGATGGCATACTTTTTTAAATTCGGCTTTGTTTTTGCCATACTTTCTTTTAATTTTGTAGGTCAAATCTGAAAATATGAAGGAAAAAAAGGAATACATATACGTGTATGGTGCCCGTGTGCATAACCTCAAGAACATTGACGCCAGCATACCACGCCACAGTCTGACGGTCATGACTGGACTCAGTGGAAGCGGCAAGTCGTCACTGGCGTTTGATACCATCTATGCCGAGGGGCAACGTCGCTACATCGAGACTTTCTCGGCTTACGCCCGTAATTTCTTGGGAAACCTGAGTCGTCCTGATGTGGATAAGATTACAGGATTGAGTCCAGTGATTTCCATCGAGCAGAAGACCACCAACAAGAATCCACGTTCCACAGTAGGTACCACGACTGAGATTTACGACTATATGCGTCTGCTTTTCGCCCGTGCAGGAGAGGCTTATTCATACTTAACGGGAGAGAAAATGGTGAAATATACTGAAGAGCAGATACTCGACCTCATCCTGAAAGATTATAAAAACCGTCGAATCTATATCCTGGCACCCTTAGTGAAGGGCCGTAAAGGTCATTATCGCGAACTGTTTGAAAGCATCCGTAGGAAAGGTTTCATCAATGTGCGCGTGGACGGAGAAATCAAGGAAACTGTGCCTGGTATGAAGGTGGACCGCTATAAGAACCATGATATCGAGGTGGTGATTGATAAACTGAAGGTGACAGACAAGGATGACGCCAGGTTAAAGAACAGTGTGGCTAATGCTATGCAACAGGGTGAGGGACTGATGCTTATCTTAGATGCTGAAACCAATGTGGTGAAGCACTACAGCAAACTGTTGATGGACCCTGTTTCCGGATTGTCATATCCCGAACCTGCCCCACACAGCTTTTCGTTCAACTCACCGCAAGGAGCCTGTCCCAAGTGCAAGGGACTGGGTGTGGTGAGCCAGATAGACATTAACAAGGTGATACCCGACCGCAATCTTTCTGTCAGGGACGGAGGCATCGCTCCGTTGGGAAAGTATAAGAACAGCATGGTTTTCTGGCAGATAGAGGCCGTACTGGAGAAGTATGACACTACGCTCGATACTCCTATGAGCGAAATCCCTGATGAAGCTATCGACGAGATTCTCTATGGCTCTCCTGAACGCATCAAGATCAAGAGTTCGCTGATAGGCACCTCTTCAGATTATTTCATGACCTTTGAAGGCGTGGTGAAATACATCCAGATGCTGCAAGACAAGGATGTGTCGGCTACTGAACAGAAATGGGCGGAGCAGTTCGCCAAGACAGCCGTATGCCCTGAATGCGGTGGGGCGAAGCTGAACAAGACATCTCTCTCATACCGCATCCACGACAAGAATATTTACGAACTGTCGTGCATGGATATCAACGAACTGTATGAATGGTTGCAGCAAGTCAATCCTTTCCTCTCACACAAGCAGAGCATCATAGCCAGTGAGATATTGAAAGAGATACGCACCCGCTTGAAGTTCCTTTTAGACGTAGGACTGGAATACCTGTCGTTAGACAGAAGCTCAGCCAGCCTTTCAGGTGGTGAGAGCCAACGCATCAGGCTTGCCACGCAGATAGGTTCTCAACTCGTGAACGTGCTCTATATCCTTGATGAGCCGAGCATCGGCCTGCATCAGCGAGATAACGAGCGACTCATCAACTCGCTCAAGGAGCTACGCGACTTAGGCAATACCGTGATAGTGGTGGAGCACGACAAGGATATGATGCTGGCAGCTGACTATATAGTCGATTTAGGTCCTAAAGCAGGTCGTCTGGGAGGCAAGGTTGTGTTTGAGGGCACTCCTCGCGAGATGCTCAAGACACATACGCTCACTTCACAATACCTGAACGGCGAGAAAGCGATAGAGATACCCGCCACCCGTCGTCCTGGCAATGGCAAGAGTCTGATTATCAGAGGGGCTTCTGGCAATAACCTGAAGCATATTGATGTAGAGTTCCCTTTGGGTAAGCTCATCTGTGTGACGGGTGTTTCAGGCAGTGGAAAATCTACACTCATCAATGAAACCTTGCAACCCATCCTTTCGCAGAAGTTTTACCGTTCATTGCAAGACCCGTTGCCATACGACAGCATTGAAGGCATAGAGTATATAGATAAGGTAGTGAATGTTGACCAGTCGCCTATCGGGCGTACACCGCGTTCCAATCCGGCTACCTACACTAATGTGTTTACCGATATCCGTAACCTGTTCGTTGACCTGCCTGAGGCCAAGATCAGAGGCTATAAGCCGGGCCGCTTCTCCTTCAATGTGAAAGGCGGACGTTGCGAGGCTTGCCAGGGTAATGGCTACAAGACCATCGAGATGAACTTCCTGCCTGATGTATATGTGCCTTGTGAGGTGTGTCATGGCAAGCGTTACAATCATGAGACACTGGAGGTTCGCTTCAAGGGTAAGAACATCTCCGATATCCTCGATATGACCATCAACCAGGCTGTTGAGTTTTTCGAGAACGTGCCAGCCATCTTGAATAAGATTAAGGTGATACAGGACGTGGGCCTGGGATATATCAAGCTCGGACAGTCGTCCACTACATTGTCGGGTGGCGAGAGCCAACGAGTGAAGTTAGCCACAGAACTGAGCAAACGGGGCACTGGCAAGACGCTTTATATCCTCGACGAGCCAACCACAGGTCTTCATTTCGAGGACATCCGTGTGCTGATGAGTGTGCTCAACCGCTTGGTGGACCAGGGCAATACCGTTGTAGTGATAGAGCATAACCTGGATGTCATCAAGATGGCAGACTATATCATCGATATGGGACCTGACGGGGGTAGGGGAGGCGGAACCGTCCTTTCTACAGGCACTCCAGAGGAAGTGGCGATGAGCGAAAAAGGCTATACGCCACGTTTTCTGCGTCAGGAACTGAAAATAAAAGGGTGATTTTTGCTGATATATGATGTGAATATTCTATATTTGCATACCCGATTGGTTTTATTTGATGAAATAATATTAACTAAATAAATTTAATAACCATGTTTGAAGGACAACCCAAAGGCCTGTGGGCGTTAGCCTTGGCCAACACTGGTGAGCGATTCGGCTACTATACCATGATTGCCGTCTTCGCCCTATTCTTGAGAGCCAACTTCGGCCTGAGCGCCGGTGTGGCAGGAACTATCTACAGTTCATTCCTGATGTTCGTTTATTTCTTCCCCTTGATTGGCGGTATGCTGGCCGATAAGTTCGGTTTCGGCAAGATGGTTACCACAGGTATCATCGTCATGTTCCTGGGCTATTTGCTGCTGTCAATTCCTCTTGGAGGCGTTGATCCTGCAACAGGTCAGACAGACATGATAGCTATGGGTGTGATGATTGCCGCTTTGCTGGCCATTGGTTTCGGTACAGGCTTGTTCAAGGGCAATCTGCAAGTGATGGTGGGTAACCTCTATGATGACCCAGCCTATGCTGCTAAGCGCGATTCAGGCTTCCAGCTTTTCTATATGGCTATCAATATTGGCGCTTTGTTTGCTCCTACAGCAGCTATCAAAATAAAGGATTGGGCAGAGCATTCTTTGGGCTTTAGCGGAAATGATGCTTACCATTTCTCATTTGCCGTAGCCTGCGTTTCACTGATTGTATCAATCGCTATTTATTATATCTTCCGCTCAACATTCATTCATACAGAAGGTGGCAAGCGTGCCGCTGCCAACTTCTCTAACGAACCAGAACTGAGTCCGAAGGAAACGAAGGATCGTATCGTGGCATTGTGCTTGGTGTATGCTGTGGTGATTTTCTTCTGGATGGCATTCCATCAGAATGGTCTGTCACTTACCTATTTCGCCAATGAGTTCACTGCACAAAGCTCTTCTGGCTTGGAGAGTATGGCTTTTGATGTAATTAACTTGGTAATGATCATCCTCATCGTCTATGCAGGATTCATGTTATACGAGGCTAAGACAGCCAAGAGCAGAGCCATTGCTATCGGTGTGATTATTCTGGCTTTGTTAGTGCTATTCTACAAATATATGAATCTGGAAGGAGAAGTTGCAGTAAGTGCTCCTATCTTCCAGCATTTCAATCCGTTCTATGTGGTGGCACTGACTCCTGTAAGCATGGCACTCTTTGGCTATCTGGGACGTAAGGGGAAAGAACCTACTGCTCCTCGTAAGATAGCTTACGGTATGCTGGTGGCTGCGTTGGCTTACTGTGTAATGGCTGCATTCTGTGTAGGCTTGCCTAAGCCTCAGACTGAGATGGGACCTGATGGCGTGATGGTGGCAAAGCATGTGGCAGATGTCACTCCTAACTTGCTGATTGGTACTTACCTGATTCTGACTTTCGCTGAACTGTTGCTAAGTCCGATGGGTATTTCATTCGTTACCAAGGTGGCTCCTCCTAAGTACAAAGGTATGATGATGGGCGGATGGTTCGTGGCTACTGCCATCGGTAACCAGTTGGTGATGGTAGGTGGCCTGTTGTGGGGTCCTCTGCCTCTGTGGGCAGTATGGAGCGTGTTCATCGCCCTCTGTCTGCTCTCTGCTCTCTTCATGTTTGTCATGATGAAGCGTTTAGAGAAAGTGGCAAGATAATAAAGAGTTTAATTACATTGAGACGGGGTGTCAAAAACCCCGTCTCGCTATTTTACAGATAATGTTGAAAATCCGCAAAGCAAATATCGATGACTGCCAACTTATTCATGAGTTGGCTGAACAGGTTTTCCCCTTGACCTACAGGGATATCATCACACCAGAGCAGTGTGACTATATGATGGACTGGATGTACAGCATCCCCAACCTGCAGAAGCAGATGACAGAAGAAGGGCATGTATATCTCTTGGCTACCAATGATACAGGCGATTATGTGGGCTATGTAAGCGTGCAACCTCAAGGTAAAGACCTTTGGCACTTGCAGAAAATCTATGTGTTGCCTCAGTATCAAGGTCTGAAAGCAGGTAAGTTCATGTTTCTGGAAGCCGTGAAATATATCAAAGAAGTGCATCCTGAACCTTGTGTGGTAGAATTGAATGTCAATCGCAACAACAAGGCAGTTACATTCTATGAGCACATGGGTATGCACAAGGACCGACAGGGAGATTTCCCCATTGGCAATGGGTTCTACATGAATGACTATATCATGGCGATGGATATTTAAATAGCTTATTTCTTGCTTATTTGCAGGCTTTGGAGTAATTTTGCACCCAAAATCTTAAAAACTAAAATATGGCAGTAGAATTAAAGAACCTCACCAAGCGTAGCGAGAATTACTCGCAGTGGTATAATGAGCTGGTAGTGAAGGCCGACCTTGCAGAGCAGTCGGCAGTACGTGGCTGTATGGTCATCAAGCCTTACGGCTATGCAATCTGGGAGAAGATGCAGCATGAACTCGACCGTATGTTTAAGGAAACGGGTCATCAGAACGCTTATTTCCCCCTGCTCATCCCGAAATCTTTCTTTGGCCGTGAGGCAGAGCATGTGAAGGGCTTCGCCAAGGAGTGCGCCGTGGTGACACACTATCGTCTGCGTGAGGCAGAAGGTGGAGGCATTGAGGTTGACCCTGAGGCTAAGTTAGAGGAGGAGCTGATTGTCCGTCCTACCTCAGAGACCATCATCTGGAACACTTATAAGAACTGGATTAAGAGCTATCGCGACCTGCCTATCCTCTGCAACCAGTGGGCTAACGTGATGCGTTGGGAGATGCGTACACGCCTGTTCCTGCGTACCGCAGAGTTCTTGTGGCAGGAGGGACATACGGCACACGCTACTGAGGAAGAGGCTGTGGCTGAGGCACAGAAGATGCTGAACGTTTATGCAGACTTTGCCGAGAACTATATGGCAGTGCCTGTCATCAAGGGTGTGAAGAGCGAGACGGAACGTTTCGCCGGTGCTAAAGATACCTATACCATCGAGGCTATGATGCAGGACGGTAAGGCTTTGCAGAGCGGTACCTCTCACTTCTTAGGCCAGAACTTCGCCAAGTCATTCGATGTTCAGTTCATCGACAAGAACAACCAGTTGCAGTATGTCTGGGCTACCTCATGGGGTGTATCAACCCGTCTGATGGGTGCTCTCATCATGACACACAGCGATGACAACGGTCTGGTACTGCCTCCGAAACTGGCTCCAATACAGGTGGTTATCGTGCCTATCTACAAGGGTGACGACCAGCTGAAGCAGATTGACGCCAAGGTGGAAGGCATCGTGGATAAGTTGCGTGCTATGGGCATCAGCGTGAAGTATGACAATGCCGACAACAAGCGTCCGGGCTTCAAGTTCGCCGACTATGAGGTGAAGGGTGTTCCTGTTCGACTCGTGATGGGTGGCCGTGACCTGGAGAACAATACCGTTGAGGTGATGCGTCGTGATACCTTAGAGAAGGAGACTCGCAGCTGCGACGGCATTGAGGAATATGTAAAGAACCTGCTTGATGAGATTCAGCAGAATGTATATCAGAAAGCGTTGAACTACCGCAACTCTCGCATTATCAGCGTTGATACCTACGATGAGTTCAAGCAGAAGATAGAGGAGGGTGGTTTCATCATGGCTCACTGGGACGGTACTCCTGAGACAGAAGCCAAGATCAAGGAAGAGACCAAGGCTACCATCCGTTGCGTACCTTTCGCCACTTACGTAGAGGGCGACAAGGAGCCTGGCAAGTGCATGGTTACCGGCAAGCCGTCTAAGTGCCGTGTCCTCTTTGCCCGTGCATATTAGTCAAGACAATGTTTTTGATGTTGAGACGGAGCATTGCTCCGTCTTTTTTTATACCTGTCACTGTGTCATTGCCTATCTCGTCATTCCAGCATCCCATGACTCACCATCCATTCCACAATGTCGTGGAATACGGATCCAGCCATCAAACCTCCACTGGCAGGGAGCCCTGGCTTATTAAAACTCACGATGATACTGTATTATTATTATTTCAAGTTTCGCAAGCTTGAATATACGGCCTGAAAGGCCAGTAAGCTCCCAGCCCAGGGCAACGCCCTGGGTAAATATAGTTTGTAGCTTACGCCCTGTAAGGGCAAAAGCATGAAAGACAAGATAAGGCTTTTGCCCTTTCAGGGCGAGCCTAACCATAT
>JAFUVZ010000080.1 GCA_017471185.1 Bacteroidaceae bacterium | reverse complement strand
GTGGTAGCCCTATTCTCGTCCGCTGCTCTTTGTGAAAAGGGCGGTGATGACAAAACACAGGGCAGGGGGGCTGCCTTAGCGAAGGGGCCTCCCTCCTATTTTTAATGGAGACTTTTTGGAGCAGTGAGAGCAGAGCGATGCTTGCATCGGCTATGCCGAGTCGCGACAAAATCGCGATTAAGCGAAAGGAGAACCAAGCTTGTTTGAGTTATCCTGAGCGGAAGCGATTTATCTAAAATTGGGCGAAGCCAATGGAGAATGAATAATGGAAAATGGAGAATGAATAATGGACCAGCAATAGTTTGTAATGAATGAACTAAATGCTTTTTCAATATTTGATATTAAAAAAGGATAGCCGCCTGTGAAGGTAGCTATCCTTGAGTTTTTCAGCAAGGCTGGCACCAGCTTTCCAATGCTGAAGATTACGTTCTGAAAGGCTGTATCCATCGAGAGTTTTCATTGCTCCCGAAACTTGAAACTGTTATTTTATAGAGCGGAGAAAGAGTAGGGGAAGTCATCGTCAGCTGTGCCACGCTTCGTATTTGGCTCAGCTGCCATCTCCAACTCAATCTTTGCCCCTTGCGTCAGGTCTTCATGACGGAGGTAATTATGTTGCCAATCCTGGCCGTTCAGTTTGAATGACTCAATATACTTGTTGCTGTCAGAGCAAGCAGGAGCATTAATCTCTACCGTCTTGCCATTCTCCAGATGTAGCTTTACGTTTTTGAAGTAGGGTGTGCCCAGAACATACTGACCGCTCCCTGGGCAAACTGGATAGAAACCCAAGGCAGAGAACACATACCAGGCAGAAGTCTGCCCGTTGTCCTCATCGCCACAATAGCCGTCAGGGGCGGCGGAGTAGAGCCTGTCCATCACTTCACGGATCCAGTATTGAGTCTTCCAAGGTTCGCCGGAATAGCCGTAAAGATAAATCATGTGCTGCACGGGCTGATTACCATGTGCGTAATTGCCCATGTTCATGATCTGCATCTCACGAATTTCATGTATCACAGTCCCGTAATAGCTGTCATCAAACACGGGTGGAACGGAGAACACACTGTCCATCATCTGGTTGAACACACGCTTGCCTCCCATCAGATCAATCAGTCCCTGAGGGTCATGGAACACTGACCATGTGTAGTGCCAGCTGTTGCCCTCGGTGAAAGCGTCACCCCACTTCAAAGGATTGAACGGACTTTGGAAAGTGCCGTCCTCGTTCTTGCCACGCATCAGCTTGCTCTCTGCGTCATATAGATTGCGGTAGTTCATCGCCCTTTCAGCATACACACCGATTTCACTCTCTGGCTTGCCCAACGCTTTGCCCAACTGATAGATGCACCAGTCGTCGTAAGCATACTCCAGAGTCCTTGCGGCACTCTCATTGATACCAACATTATACGGCACATAACCCAAGCTGTTGTAATAATCAACACCCTTACGGCCTGTAGAACCGATGGTAGGGTGGGCATGGTTGGCTCCGTGAGTCACGGCCTCCCACAATGTCTCAATATCATAGCCTCTCAATCCTTTCAGATAAGCGTCAGCCACTACTGATGCGGAATTGTTGCCCACCATACAGTTACGGTGTCCCGGACTTGCCCATTCCGGCAGGAATCCGCTCTCCTTATAGGCATTGGCCAAGCCTTCCTGCATCTTCACGTTCATGCTGGGGTACATCAGGTTGAGGAAGGGGAACAGGCAACGGAAGGTGTCCCAGAAGCCTGTGTCTGTAAACATATAGCCAGGTAGTACTTCGCCGTTATACGGACTGTAGTGCACAGGCTTGCCATCAGAACCTATTTCAAACAGACTGCGAGGGAACAATACGGAGCGATAGAGGCAGCTGTAGAAGGTACGCAGGTGGTCAATGTTATAATCGCTTACCTCAATCTTACCAAGCGTCTCGTTCCAAGTGGCTTTTGCAGCCTGACATACAGCCTCAAAACTTCTGTCGCCAATCTCTTGCAGATTACGCTCTGCTTGCTCGATACTGATAAAAGATGAGGCTACACGGGCTTCTACAATCTCACCCCGATGGGTGGAGAAACTCACGATGGCTCCAGCGTGATCGCCTTCCGCTTCATTTACCCCACCTTTAATCTGCTGGTCGATTACAGCGGAAACCTGTGCGAATGGCTTGCTGAACTTGATAACGAAATAGTTCTTGAAGTTCTCAGGAACCCCTCCGCTGTTACGCGTTGTGTAACCGACAATCTTCTGTTCGTCAGGCAGGATCTTGACAGAAGAACCTCTGTCAAAAGCATCCAGCACTATTGAAGAGAACTCGTTCTCAGGGAAGGTAAAGCGAAAGACTGCGGCACGTTCTGTCGGTGTGATTTCTGTCGTCACGTCATAGTCTGCCAGATATACCTTGTAGTAATAAGGTGTGGCTGTTTCTGCCTTATGGCTGAACCAGCTGGCGCGTTCGTCTTCATTGAATACGGTCTTGCCCGTCACGGGCATCAGGCTGAACTGACCGTAGTCATTGATCCACGGACTTGGCTGATGGGTTTGCTTGAAGCCGCGAATCTTGTCGGCGTCATAGGTATAAGCCCATCCGTCGCCCATCTTGCCCGTCTGCGGTGTCCAGAAGTTCATGCCCCAGGGCAGGGCAATGGCAGGATAGGTGTTGCCTGTTGAGAGCGTGTATTTGGAGTGAGTGCCCACCAGGGTACTCACATAGTCAACAGGTGAAAGCATTTCGGTGTCATTCTGCTGTATGCTGGGCTGGCATGCAAAAAGGCTAAGCGCCATAAAGAGAGGAAAGAGTCTTTTCATATTGCTATTGTATTAAAGGTAAGACCTGTATATTAGATAATATCCTATTCTAAAAAGTAAATTCAAAATGATGAATATTACAAAGGTGTAGCCACACATATAGACCACGAATCGGAAGATGCTGTTCTTCCAGGTGAGACCATAAAGCTGCTTGAAGTCCCAGATAAGCAGGATTGAAGTGGGTATGCCGAATACAAGCGGATTGCTACCAGTGCCGGATATAGCCACCAAAACGAATTGGGCCAGCATAATCTGGCAAGCCATATAAACGAATGTGATGATACGTTCGGCAGGGTTAAGTTCACGGCCTAATGGCGTATTGCGATAGCTTCTCCAGGTGCAGAAGAGGAATATGGGCAGCATGGTGAGCATGCCCAAGGCTGCGTTATCAGTAAACCAGTCTGAAATGATGCTATAGATAGAACCTAACACGGTACCTTCGCCCAAGAAACGTTCACGAAGGGAATTAGCATCGCTCATCATGGCTCCCTGAACCCGCATATACTCCATCCTGGCCTGCTCAATCTGTTCTCTATCCTCCGGACGCATCTCGCTCCATTGGTTGTAGCGTTCCATCATGCGGTCATTGTTGAAACCGAATGAACTCAGGTCGCCACCTGTTCTTATGCTGTCTTGCATGGCCTGCATCTCTATCACCAGTATGCTGTCCTGCAACACTTTCATTTGGTCAAGCATGTCTTTAGACTCTGGCACCAGGGCCAGTTCCTTCAAACGCTCAATCTGAGAGTTGATGGTGTTGTAATTCACCTCCTCTTGCGTCTGGAAATAAGAAGGGTTAAACAGCCTGGTAAGGATAAAGCTTACCGTACTGATGATGAACAGCAACTTGAAAGGCCGGAAATAATGAGCCCGCTTGCCTTTGATATAGTCGCGAATCATGTAGCCCGGACGCCAGAAAAGCTCGATGATGGTACGTAGGAAACCGTTCTCGATGTCTGTAAAGTCTGTCAGGACATTGCTAAACAGGTTCTTCATCGTAAAGCGCGGAGTATCTTGGCTCTGACCACAGCGAGGGCAATAGTCACCCGTATAGTCTGTGCCGCAGTTGGTACAGTGGTGCTGCTCCATAGGCTTGTTTGAAAAAACTTGCCCACGAATCTGCTTGAAGTGCACAGCCCTTTTCCAAACCTTAAACCTATGCCACCAGTTCCCTCTGTCCCATTTAGCCTTCATGGAGAATCCTCGTAGTCAATTAATCAATTGTCAATTGTCAATTATCAATTGTCAATTAAATGTCAGCGGTCAATCTTTAGCAATGCACCCGTATTCACATCAAACAGCACTTTCGTCACCGTATTTCTGTTGAACAGCTGATTCGCTAAGTATTCTCTCGTCCCGAACTGAGTGATTGACATTTCGCTGCTATACAGGTTTTGATGATTGAACGATAGCATTACGTCAGCCTTGCCAGGCACATTGTATGCCACACCCTCTAACGCCTCCTTGCTGCCGTTGGAGAGAAAACTTACCAGAGGCTTCCTGCTGTTGGTCTCTGGCTCTGTCTCTGGCGTGGGAATAAGCCCTTTGCCGGCAATGGTCAGCGTAACAGGTACACCTGCCAGGTCGTCAGCATCGACGAAGCCTAACTTTTGTGAGAAGCGGAACAAGACTTTGTCACTCATCTCTTCTGGTGATACGTTGATACAGAAATCCTTGGTCTCAGTGGTGATTTTTCCCTGAAACATCTGGGTCAACGCTTTCTCCTGCAGGTTCAGGTTGTCCAGCATAATCTGCAGTTGTGCCCCGTCTTTGGGCAGGTTCTCAGCCTCGCCGCGCAGCAAAGCGTTCTTGCTCTCACGAATGCTGTAAATCTCCCTCGCCACCAGTTCAGCCATCTTAGCGGTAGAATTAGCGGTCAGAATCTCTTCCGTCAGAAAAGAGCGAGGGTCGGTATCCTTTTCTGACGGCTCAGCCTGGGGTTGTGAGGCAGGCTCCGTTCCCGTGTAAGGCAGGTTGATGGATTTCACGATGCCGTCGGGCGTCAGTTCCATCAGAGGTGCTGTGGTACGGTCCTTCATCTCTACAAAATAGATGTTTTCTTTGTCAGGCACACCCACTGCTTTCACAGTAGCCTTTACTAATGTCCAGGTGGTCTCTGCCTCCTGCTTCACACCGCTCAGCCTGAGGTATCTCTCCGCATACCGGCAGAATTCCCCAGGCTGGTAAGTCTGTTTGGTGGCTCGTGCCTCAATTACCAGTTCGGTCTTGGGCAACATATATGTTACGCCAAACTTCTTGCCGAAGGTAACGCCGGCAGTCACCTCTGTCTGGGCTTTCACTACATTGAATATTGAACATTGAACATTGAACATGATCAATGCTGCAACAAATGGTAATATGTTATTCTTTCTCATCTTTTCTTGTATTTACTTGCAACCCGTTACTATTTTGCAAAAACAATGCAGACCGGTTCGCTGAGGCTGATGTCACGATGCAGGTTCTTCAGCAGACCGGTTTCCATATTCCTTTCAAATACCTCTATCTTATGGTCGTTCATAGCTGCCACCAGAACGAACTTGCCGTTAGGCGTGATGTTGAAGTTGCGCGGATGCTTGCCTGTAGGCTGGTAACCTACCTTTTCCAATATGCCCGTCTGCTGGTCCACCTTAAAGATAGCCAGTCCGTCTTCCACATTACGCACGCTGGCATAGAGAAACTTTCCGTCTGGTGAGAGATGAATATCTGCCGCATGACGGTCTGCCTGCCGGTGGGTCTCAATCGTCTGAATCACCTCCATCTTGCCTTCGTTATAGCTGCAGACAGTCACAGCCTCAGAAAGCTCGCTCACGATATACACGTATCGTCCGTCTTGGCTGAAAGTGATGTGTCTTGGGCCGGAGTCCTTATTGAGTGGAGTCGTGTCGAACAGCAGATGAGGCTTCATCGGGTCGGCTTCCACATCCAGGTGAAGGATGCGGTCAGCGCTGAAGTCGGTTACCAATAGCCGCTTGCCGTCGGGCGTGAAAGCCGTGCAATGCACATGAGGAGTGTCTTGCCTGCTCATGTCCGGACCGCCGGTATTGCCACAGAAGACGGTGTCCACAGGCTCTAAGCCGCCGTCATAGCGCAAGGGGAAGACTGACATGCTGCCACCCGTATAGTTGGCGGTAGTCACAATCTTACCGTTGGTAGCCACGTAGCAAGGATCCTCCCCGTAGGTCGGCTGGGTGTTAATCAGTTCCGCTTTGCCGCTCTCCTTGTCGAACTTAAACGCAGCCAAAGCCGCCGTCTCGTCATTTTTCTCGCTTACCACATACATCAGCTGCTGGTTCTTGGAAAGCGTAAGATAAGAAGGGTTCTCCATCTTGATGACCTCCAACGGTTTCACCGTACCCTGTTCCTGATCAAACTTAAAGGTATATATACCCTCGCTTCCGGCGTTGGTATAAGTGCCCACAATCATGGTCAGCTCATCCGTCTTCGGGGTAGGGCTGCAAGCGGTAATCCCTACAGCCATGGCTATCGCAAATAAAAGTCTCTTCATGCCGTCTGATTCTTTTTTTGCAAATTTAGTGTAAGTGTAAGACATACGCAAATATTATGATGTTAAGATTTCCGCCCCGTATGCACAATAGTCATCTTAGAACACATGAAATAGCCTATTCAATGAAACAGCGAATCCCATTTCAAGCGGATGACACCGAACATGGCCTCGCCGAAGATGCTGCTGTTCATCTTGGAAGTGCCCTGCTTGCGGTTGATGAAGATGACTGGCACTTCCTTGATGCGGAAGCCCAGTTTCCACGCGGTGAACTTCATCTCTATCTGGAATGCGTAGCCTTTGAAACGGATTTTGTCGAGGTCCATCATCTCCAATACCTGGCGACGATAGCAAACGAAACCGGCTGTGGTGTCGTGAACAGGAATACCTGTGATAATCCTCACGTATTTAGATGCCCCGTAGCTCATGAGAACACGCTCTATAGGCCAGTCAACCACATTGACACCCGAAACATAGCGCGATCCGATTGAAACATCGGCTCCCTCTTTCGAGCAAGCGTCATAGAGTCTCGGAAGGTCGGTAGGATTATGACTGAAGTCGGCATCCATCTCGAAAACATAGTCATATCCGTGTGCCAGCGACCATTTGAATCCTTCGATATATGCAGTGCCAAGACCCAGTTTGCCTGTACGCTCTATCATGAACAGACGCTCAGGAAATTCACCTTGCATCCGTTTCACGATATCCGCAGTGCCGTCTGGCGAGTTGTCTTCAATCACCAGGATATGGAATCCATGCTCCAGTGCGAAAACCGCACGGATGATGTTCTCAATGTTCTCGCACTCGTTATAAGTGGGGATAATCACAATACTGTCGCTTTTCTCTTGCATAATTTTATAGTTTTGCGAAACAAATGTAAGTAAATTTACTCAATCCTATCTTTATTTTCCTCCCTTTTTCACTTATTTAAGAAAATAATCCCTACATTTGCAGAGATTAACCTATCAATTAAATATGAAAGACATGAAAGAGAATCACATTTCACGAAGAAATTTCCTGCGTGGCGCTTCTGCAGTTGCGATGGCAAGTGTCTTGCCTGGATCTATGAAAGCAGCTTCTGCCAGCCAGGGGGAGATTTCTGAAGCTGCTCCCGCTGTCCGCAAAGGACCGAAGAGAGGCGTTTCATTCTACAGTTATTCAGCTGAGTTCGGCTTTGAGAAGAATCTGGAAGATTGTTTCGAAGACGTATGCGACATGGGCGCCCATGGCATTGAGATCCTGGCAAATGCCCATATCGCCAACTATCCTTACCCTACTGAGGAATGGATCAACTACTGGTGGTCGCTGTGTCGTAAGTACGATATTGAGCCAGTAGAGTATGGCCATTGGTTGGATTGCCGCTTGTATCAAAATCGTTTGTTGGATGTTGATGAGGCGGTTGAGTTCCTGAGCCGTGACCTTTATCTGGCTCATCGACTGGGCTTTAAATTCCTACGTACCAAGATGACGGTGAAGGACGGTCAGTTGGCTCCTATCGATAACTGGCAAGATATCATCATCAAGGCGTTACCTTTGGCAGAGCGTCTTGGCTTGGTGATGTTGCCTGAAATTCATACACCATCGAGCTTGACTGAAGGTTTTATCAATGATTATGTCGATTTCATCAAGAAGACTGGGACCAAGAACTTCGGCTTGAACATAGACTTCAGTGTGTTCCGTACAACTCGTGGCCGTGAGACTCCAGGTCAGACAGCTTTCTACAGCAAACCAGAGGATATAATACCTCTGTTGCCATATATCTATTGCTGTCACGCTAAGTTGTTCCACATGAGCGACGATTTTAAAGAGACAGAGATTCCATACGAAGAAGTGTTGAAAATCATGATTGACCACAATTGGAACGGTTACTTGCTCAGCGAATATGAAGGTAGCGATAAGTATGACCAGGGTTATGAAGTGGGTCAGACCTTGCGCAAGCAACACATCATGATGAAGAGAATTTTGGGTGATTAAAACGTAGGAGGAAACTTTATGGAGAAACAAGTTATACAATCTGTAGGATTCAGGAATATCAGCGAAGGGGGCAAGGTTACCGGCTTCCAGCTGAAGATTCGTTTACCTTATTATAGAGGCGTGTTCTTGAGCCAGGTAAAGGTTGGCTCTATCGTTGTTGATGGTGAGGAAATCACCAAAGACCATATCCTGTGGCGTTTGAATGGTTCCGACTATACCTGGCAGGAGATGCTGAAGTCTGGAAATGTGCATTGGAATCCGCTGGAATTGGTTACCCTGATTGTTGATAAGCCCGGTGGCTTGAAGCAGGGGTATCATGATCTGAAGTACAGCTACGCCTGCACCCACTCATATATGCCACCTATGTTGGAAGAGCTGATGCAGCCGGATAAGGAAGAAACCGTCTATCTGGTGGAATTCGGACATATTCACAACGAAAGGAGATTGCTCATCGTATAAGAGCCGTCTATATAAAACTGATATCCCTGGCTAACTGAAAGAATCAGATAGTCAGGGATATTTTTTTTGAAAAGTATTGAAGTAAGCTTATTTGCTGGCTACCAATATGTCGAAAATCTCATCAGGGGTGAGCTGTTTGCAACATCCGGGGGTAATGATGGTGGTGTCTGCCACTTGACGCAGGATGTTTTCATCAGTAATTCCCATCGCGCTCAAAGTGATAGGCAATCCCATCTCGCTGATAAAGTCGGCTAATGCGTCAATGCCGTCATTGGCTATCTCTTCAAGTGTCTTGTTCATCCTTTCCACACACCATACCTCTTCTGCAAAACACACGAACTTTTCAAGGTTGTAAGTGATGAGATAACGATACAGGGCAGGATGTATTGCTGCCAGGCCTTGTCCGTGGTTGCAATCGGTAAAGGCCCCTAACTGATGCTCTATCATATGGCATTGGAAATCAGTCACCTTGCCTAATTTCAACAGTCCGTTTTCTCCCATAGCGGCATCCCACATCAGTTCGCCACGTGCGAAGTCGTCATCTGGATTCCGCTTGATAGACCTCATGTTTCGTATCACATTACGCATGATGGCCTCGTTGATTTCGTCAGACACATTGCTTGAAGATGGCTTGCCGAAATAAGTTTCCATGCAATGGCTCAAGGTGTCGAACGCCCCGGAAATGACCTGCTTCATGGGAACCGTCTTGGTGAGGTCGGCATCAAGGATGGCAAAGGTAGCTAAAGCACCCCACAAGGCATTCTTCAGTTTCTTTTCCTCATGCGTGATTACGGCTCCAGCATTCTGCTCAGACCCTGTGCCGGATGCGGTGACGATTATGCCCATCGGGATGAATCGGGTAGGGAAACGCCTGTGGGTGTTTTCCATCTCCCAGATATCCTCATCAAGCAAGGCTTGTGCGGAGACAATCTTACAACAGTCTGACACAGAGCCACCGCCCACAGCCAGGATGAAGTCAATCTGTTTTTCCCGAGCCAGACGGGCTCCCTCCTGTACTTTGGCATAGGTGGGGTTGGGCATGATGCCACTGAACTCAATAACTTCCTTGCTTTCTTCCCGTAAGATGCTCATAATCTTATCGTAAAGACCAGTGCGCTTTAAAGAGCCTCCGCCATAGGCAAGCATCACATGCTTACCCACAGACTTTAATTCCTTGCGTAAGGACTCCTCCATGCATCCTTGCCCGAAATAAACGTGAATGGGGTATGTATAATTGAATTTATCCATGTCTCGTAGATTGTATGGCAAGCCGATTATGAATGCTGAATATTAGAACGGACAATCTCCGGCAACGTAATCTTCGGATGACGATAGCGTGCGTTAGGGTTGGCCTCTCTGTTCACCAGCTTGATGGCTTTCTGAGGACAGTTGTTGGCACACGCCAGACAGTAGGCGCACTCTCCGTTGTTGGTTAAGCCTCTGTTACCATAGCTGAAGCACTTCTTGGGGCATACGTTCAGGCAGGTGCCACAACCGATGCACAGGTCTTCGTCAATACGCAAGAGCTGTTCGCTCCTGGCTGGGTATATTGGATTCCTCGAAACCATATTCATGATCATCTCGCCTCGTTGGTGGGCTTCCGGACTGATTTCATATATCCATTCCCTGCGTGAGTTGATGTCTTCCACAACTTTGGCTATTTGTCCTTCCTCGTCCTTCTGGTCATACAATGTGCGCTGCTGGTCCTGGTCGAACATGGGGAGATAGACATCCTGCATCAACACCACGTTGATATAGTTGAACTCCCAGTTGTATTGCTTGGCATATTCAGCCCAAAGCTCCGTCACAAGGCAGTTGTCGAGGCCATAGGTGATGACACTGAACATATATTTGGCTTTCAACTTCACCTTTTGGGCAAACTCTTGCACGATGCTCGGTGCCTTGCCTTGGTAATCTGGGAACACCAGTCCTATTTCATCAGCCTCAAATTCCAGCTGGTCACCTTGCAACACCTGGGGTATGCTGATGGGTTTTTCGCTGAGGTGCTTGGCCACATACAGACTGTTGCCTGAAGCCGTGAAATAGAATACCAAACGCTTTTTATCTGTTCTCTGTGTGCATGAACTCAGAAAGCCGTTAGTGAGCATAAACGAGCCAGCAGCGAGGAGTCCCATGTTTCTCAGGGCTTCCCTTCTTGTCATTGTCTTCAGCGTAGTCATAATATTGTAACTTTTTGGTTATGAGATTTCTTTTTCCTTAAACTTTTTTACCTAACTCATACGCTTGGGTCATGAACTGACTGCCCTTCACTCCTCCTTTTCGTCCCATGCCGATGGCCTTTACCATACCACGTTCCGTTGGATTGGGCAGACACATCACGAAGCCACGGAATCCGTCGATGGCACGCATGGCGGTACTGTCAATAGGATCTGCACAAGCTGTAATGTAGAAGAATTCCTTGTCCTTGATCTCCATGAAACGGCTGAAGGTACGGTCTATCAATGCCTTCATCTGCCCGTCTATGTTCATGAAATACACTGGGCTTGCCAGAACAATTACATCAGCATCCACCATCTTGTCAGTAATCATTTGGGCGTCGTCCTGTGGCCATTGGATGGGTTGTCCAGGCTCAGTTTCCGGCTCAGTATAAAACTTAATATCGTAGTCACCTAAGAAAACTTTCTCTACTTGTGCGCCCATTTCCTGGGCACCTCTGATAAACTCGTCTGACAGTAAGTCTGTATTGCCTCCACGGCGTGGACTTGCCGAGATGACCAGCACCTTCTTGTTAGGCTTTGGGTTTACACTTTCCTCAGAGAAGTTGATCTTGTACTGCTCTCCGAGATCATTACTACTCCCTTGCTTATTAGATGAACCGCAAGCACCCATAGTAGTCAGGGTGCAAGCGGTAGCTATCAATAGAAGAAACTTTTTCATGACATTATTCTTTATATATTAATGGTTAGCTCGGTCAGCTCCAGGGCCACCCATACGTGTCGTGAACACAAAAGCGGTGAGCAACCATTTGCCATTCTCTTTGGTAAATGTCTGGGTTACGAAGAACGGAGTAATCACATCGTTGCCACCACCTTGTCCGCCACCAAGTACGGCATCCAGTACGATAGTGCTGTAAACAGCCCAATTGTTCTCGTTAATTTGCTTTACATCCACACCATAAACATCAGCCTGCTTGTAGTGGATAAAACCACCACCGATGGTAGCCAGCTCCTGCTCTGTGCCCCAGTAGCCACCCATGTGTACGAACATGGCGTTCGGATGGAAGATTTCCTTCAGTGCGTCTGCGTTCTTCTCTGCCATCAGGTCCCAGATTTTCTGTGAAAGATCAGCAAACGGCTGCGCCTCTGGCGTGTGGGTCTTGTTCTCAAAGTTCTGGAACTGTGCGTAACTTGCGGTACTCATACCGATCATCATGACTGCTGCAACGAGCAGTGACTTCAATAAATTCTTTTTCATATTCCTTATTGTTTTTAGTTATTATTATTTCTGATGCAAAGGTAAAGGGAAAAAAAGCACCGCAGAAATAATTATTGCGGTGCCTTTTGCACTAATTGCGGTTTTTGAATTATTTGTTTGGAAAAAAGAACGGCAATGCATGATAACAGAATTCCCATACGGCATTAAAGTCGTGCCTGCCGCCAGGTTTCTGGTGATAAGAGAAGTTCTGCTCATTAAAAGTATCTGATAAGGCAGCCATAGCAAGTGCCTGATTGTGTGTCTGAGGCAGACGGACATCCTCATCGCCTACGGCATACCATATATAAAAACCATCACCCTTATATGGAGAGCTGTTTACCAGAGATGCTAAGAATGCTGCCGTTTCCTTGGGTTTGGTCTGCCCTCCAAACATCTCTTCGTGCCAGTTATCGCCACTCATAGGCAGGAAATATCTCTGATAAGGGAAAGCCTGCTCAAAGATGAACCAAGTGGTGATGCTTCCCAAAGAGAAACCTCCAAATGCACGATGGTCACGAGAGGCGAGGATTCCATCCAGGTCAGTCGTTTGGGCATAGGTGGAATAATGACTTTCCACAGCTGGTATCAAGTCGTTGAGATATTCTTGTGAGAACACCTCTGCTTCCTGACACGACTCGCCCCAACCTTTGGCACTGTTATCCTTGTCCCAAGTAGGGGATACGGCGATGAATGGCTTGGTGTCGCCATGCTCAATCAGGTTGTCAAACAGGTTTTTCATCTGAGGCCAGTCTTCGATGGCGAAATATTGTTCTGCCCTGCCTCCCCATCCGTGAATGAGGTAAATGATGTCGTATTGCTTAGATGAGTCATAGCCGTATGGCAGATAAACATACGCAGGCTTGTGCGTAGTAGGTCTGCTTGATTTCGTGTAGTCCTTGGAAGTATATTCTAAGAGTTCCACCTTGCCTTGCAGGTTCGCCTTATTAAAATAGGAGGCAGGCACAGGGGTAGTTTTCTGGATCACATCGTTCTCATTTGAGACAGAAGTCATCACATCATTGCCATTGTTTGTCGTCTGTTCATTGCTTGCTGAACAACTCAGGGTAGTTGCCCACAAAAAGCCCATCATCAAAAAAGTAGTCTTCATGTTATTATTATTATTCATTGTTCGTTATTCATTATTTATTGTTTTCCCAGAACCTGACGGCATCATCAATCCAACCCTCTGCAACAGTGCCCGTGCCCAAGCCAAAGCCGTGGGGCAAGCCATCATATACATGAAACTCCGTGGGAATGCCCAGCTGGCTCATGCCTTCTACTCTGGCTTTCATGGTGTGCCAGCTGGCTATTCCGTCACGATTGCCCACGCAGACATAGGTTGGAGGATCATTATGTGAATAGTCGCTCAGTCCAGTGTATTGCATCACTACCGTGCCGGCTTTAGGCAGGTTGTCTCCACCGAAGTAGGCTGGCCCGTAAGAGCCCAGCCAAGCCGCCATCCTGGCACCTGCCGATCCGCCCCAGAGGGAATAGCATTCGGTAGATACCCCTAACTCATCGGCATGGCTGAAAATATAGCTTATAGCCCTTGCCAGATCCTCGCAAGCCGTCCGGGCTCCAGGACGGTATATGAGAGCGAATGCATTGTAGCCTTTCTTTGAAAGCTCCAAGGCATGGGGAAAACTGTCATGCATCGCTCCCACGTATGCAAATCCTCCGCCTGCATTACAGATGGCAAATCTGGCTCCTGGCTTACCTTTGAAAAAGAAGAGTCCTGTGTTACGTTTGTCTGGATTGGCTGTTTTCTCGGCATCCGAATAAATGTCGAGAAAAACAGCTTCTCCATCTTTTGACTTCGTATATATATAATTCACGATTTCCACGGTTTTCTCAGGGTCAATATGGCTATACCATGTCAGGCGTAAGTCCTTCAGCCTGTCACCGCTCCAATACCCATTGTTTACGGGAAAAAGAAGCCTGCCAAATCCTTTGAAAGCAGGATCCGCCATCACGTCGGAAATTCGGCTGTCACCTGAAAACAGCCCATCCGATGTCTGTGAAGTGACTACAGGATTGATTACCTCTGTATCTCCTGCACTTGCCTTACATCCCCAACAGGTTGAGGCACACAATAGGGATATTGCCATCGTGGTTAGTCTGATCATCGCAGTCTCAATAGATGAATTGGTAATCGGGAACCAACAGCTTCATCAACTGGTCATCGAAAGCCGTGCGTGCCTGGCTCTTTTTGTCGAAAACCATCGTGGCACGGTTTCCTGTTGTAAATGCCGGCCATTCCAATCCTGCTTGTGAAGGGTTACCCGTCTTGGCGAAATTAATCCATGCCTGGCTCATCACCTGTGCCACTTGCTTTGCTTCATCCGTTGGCTGCCCCATCATAGGATTCTTTCCTAAGTTGTTGAACACGTATGCAATTTCAGCGGTATGAGGCACCATCATCATCGGATTTGTCTCGTAATTAAAGACATAGCTATACACAGGCGCACCACCTTCTTTGGCACGGATGCCCAAATACTTCAATGAGTTGCTTCTGATCCATGAATCAACATAGAGTGCGTCAATCTCTGGCCTGTCGGGGTAAGCTGCTTTGAAGGCTTTCACTACCTCATCAGCCTTGTCACCGAATTGTTGGGTCAGCTTATCACGTTTTTGTTCGTCAGTCCAAGTTGTCTTGTTGTCAAATTGTGAGTCAGGAGAGAACATCATCGCCATGCCATTCATTTCAGAGAAATTGGTGCCGATCATCAATGCGATGTCATGACTCTGTGAAGCGGTGTGGTCTGTAACAGGCTGCTCAATCAGGAACTCGCCATCCACCGTAGGTGCCCATGACATATTGCCGGGATTGTTGAACCCGTCTTTCAAACCTAATTGGGTGGCTACCTCGCGTAATGCCTCGCTTCCAGCTGCTTGCAACTGATTATACGGCATGGTGATCAAGTCGTCCACATGAGCGGCATCCAGATTGAGCTTTTTCAGCAAAGATTCCGTTACCATTCGTGCTGTGCTTTGTGGAGTCACTAACATGCCGAGGCTTTCTACAGCACCGCTCTCTATGATGCCTTTCTGAAAAGTGCCTTTGGCAAACGGACTGGCTGCCAATACGATAATCTTGGCACCGCCACCAGATTCTCCAAACAAAGTGATGTTATTAGGGTCGCCACCTAAAGCTTCGATGTTGTTGTGTATCCAGCGCAAGGCTGAAATGATGTCAATCAATCCAGCATTGCCTGAATGTCGGTATTTGTCGCCGTATGCTGAGAGGTCAAGGAATCCTAAGATGTTGAGACGGTGGTTTATGCTGACTACCACTACATCACCTTGCTTGCTCAGGTTCTCACCATCCATAGAAGGATCTTGATATGATGAGCCGCTTTCAAAGCCACCTCCATGAAGCCATACCATCACAGGTCGTTTCTTGCCGTCATTCACGGCTGGAGTCCATACGTTCAGGTTCTGGCAGTCATCTCCCATATTGGGAGCGCTCTGTTGTCCGAATGCCATCATCATCTGACTGCTCATCTGACCGTAGGTGTCGAATTTCCTCACACCCTGCCAAGGCTCTACATCCATAGGCCTTTGAAATCGCTCGGCATGAGCGTATGGGATTCCTTTATAGGAGATGATGCCATTATTGACTACACCCTCTGCCATTCCACTTGACAGCTTCACTTGCGTGGACTGTGCCATTGCTGTCAGTCCTATCAAAGATAAGACTAAAGTAAGTATCTGCTTTTTCATAATCTTATTACATTCTTGGTCCGTTAGCAAAGCCTTTGGTCTGTTGATAGGTAGCGGTATAAAGACGCTGCTCCTTGTTTAGGGCACGGATCTGAGCCATCTCATCATCGGTCAGCTCGAAGTCAAAGATATTGATGTTCTCCTGAATGTGTGCAGGATTGGTTGAGCCAGGGATGGCGCTATGCCCTTCCTGCAAGTGCCAACGCAGGATAATCTGAGCGGCACTCTTGCCACGGGCACTGGCAATCTTGTTGATTACCTCATCCTTCAGGATTACGCCATTGCTCCACTTGCCGCCTAACGGATACCAGCATTCCAGCTGCAGGTTATAAGGAGCAATCTTCTTCTTCACATCCAAGCGCTGAGCGTATGGATGGCATTCCACCTGCATGATGTGGGGCTTGATCTCTGAATTCTTGACAATCTCGTCGAATATAGCATCGCATTCTGGGTCAGGGTAATCGAAATTGCTTATGCCAAGAGCCTTCACCTTTCCTTGCTTATAGGCCTGCTCCATTTCCTTCCAAGCGGCAAGAACCTCGCCTACCGGCTGATGTACGTACAACACATCCACATAGTCGGTCTGCAGGCGTGCCAGCATCTCATCAATAGCCTTCAATGTATGGCCGTCGGCACCGTAATCTGATACCCACAGCTTGCTTACCAGGCAGATTTCCTCGCGAGGAATGCCGCTTTCCATGATGGCGCGTCCCACGCCTTCTTCATCATTATAAGCGTGAGCAGTATCGATATGCCTGTAGCCTGCTTTCAATGCTGCGAGGCATGATGCCTTACACACGTCATTGTCAGGCTGCAGGAAAGTGCCCAAACCAAGACGTGGCAGTTTGACACCGTTGCTCAAAGTAGCGATTGGCACAGCAGGCAGGGCCAATGCGCCTACCGGTGAAGGAGTAGCCTTGTCAATAGATTTGTTATCCTGTGTTTTGGTGGCACATGCCATCACACTTGGAGAGAAGGCGAAAACGCCTGCGGTCAGTAATCCGAGGTTTCTTAAAGCCTCGCGTCTTGTCATTTTCTTGTTCTTCATAACGTGTTATTTATTAAATATTCAATGTTCAATATTCAATGTTCAATGTCTTAGTTATCCGTGTTGACGGTTTGAACGTACGATTTCCTGCAATGTAATCTTCGGATGGCGATAGCGTGCATTCGGGTTGGCTTCACGGCCAGCCAGCTTGATGGCTTTCTGCGGACAGTTGTTGGCACAGGCATAGCAACGGGCGCAATCACCCATATTTGTCAACCCCATGTTACCATAGCTGAAGCATTTTTTGGGACATACCTCCACACATGTGTTGCAACCTACGCACAAATCCCTGTCAATACGCAAAAGATTCTGACTTGTAGCAGGGTAGATAGGGAAGCGTGAAACCATATTCATAATCTGTTCGCCACGGGCGTGAGCTTCAGGGGTAATCTCGTATATCCATTTTCGCTGGCTGTTGATGTCTTCCACCACCTTGGCAATCTGTCCTTCCTCATCTTTCTGGGCTGCCAGTTGTCGTTGCTGGTCTTGGTCGAACATATCCAGATATACATCCTGCGTCAGAACCACGTTGATATAGTCAAAGTGCCAACCATACTGCTTGGCATATTCTTCCCACAACTCAGTAACTAAGCAGTTGTCCAGTCCGTAGGTGATGACAGAGAACATGTAGTTTGCCTTCAGTTTTACCTTCTGGGCAAATTCCTGCACGATGTTGGGTGCTTTTCCCTGATAGTCAGGAAATACCAGACCTATTTCGTCAGCCTCAAACTCCATGGGTCCGTCCTGTAGTACCTGAGGGATGCTGATGGGCTGGGCACTCAAATGCTTCGCCACATACAGGCTGTTGCCGGAACCAGTGAAATAGAATACAATACGCTTCTTGCTATTTTCGTCTGAGCAGGAAGATGTCATTACACCAGTATAAAGCATGAATGACCCTGTTGCCAACAAACCTAAGTTCTTCAGCGCCTCGCGCCTTGTCATTCTTTTGGTAGTCATAATTATATGTGTTTTTGTTCCTATTGCAAAGGTAGGGAGTAGGGAGGTGGCCGCAAAATAAAAACTTCCGCAGATTTTTCACTTTCTGCGGAAGATATACATTGCTATTGTCTGTGAGCTGATGGTGAGTCTCCTAAATAAGTCTGCACATAATGAGTGAAGTAGGCAGGAGAGGAGAAATTCAGTTGCTCTGATATCTCAGCAAAGGTTAGTGACCTGTCTTTCAGTAAACGGTTAATTTCAATTACTGTAAATCTGTTAATCCAGTAGTTGGCACTAAATCCACTGGTCTTCTTTGAAACTTCTGACAGGTATTTGGGTGTAACACATAGTTTGTCGGCGAAGTAGCTTACTTTCCGATGCTCCCGATAAACACCTTCTTGAAGCATTTGTATGAAACGGAGCATAATGGATGCCTTATGTTCCTGAATGTTGCTTTTTCCAAAGATTCGCACTTGGAAATTGTAGAAATCCAAAAAAAATGTTTGCACCACACTAATCATCAAGTCACGATGGTATGCATGATCAGTTTCCGCGAGTCGTTCTTCCACTTGCTGAAAATTGCGTTCACAAATATGTTTTTCTTTTTCTGTCAGATGCCAAATGGGATCAATATATAATGCTAATGTGCCTTTAATGGCATGGTTGTTTCGTGGTGCACACGATTCCAGAAAAGGGTGTGAGGTATAGATGGCTTTTACTTGAAAGTCTTCGGTCGGCTTTATGCCTGATATCATGCTGGGTACGACAATAATCATGCAATCTCCTTTGCTAAATGCTTCTGCCTTTTCGTTGAACATAATTTCGCAACTTCCGTTTGAGCAATAGAAATGACCTACATAATCACTCAATCTCTTTTCCAAAAGTCCGTTCAGGTTGTCTTCTATTATGATGTTATTAATGTCGAAATCCATACCTTTGCTCCTTGTTTTGGAGACAAAGATATGGAAAAACAATGGCATAAACAAAAAACTCTTTTGGTTTATTGCCTATTAGCACGTACTATTTCGTTGATGGAAATTCTCGGATGGCGGTAGCGTGCATTAGGGTTTACCTCTGGCATGCTGAGCTTGATGGCTTTTTGCGGACAGTTATGAACGCATGAAAGGCACATCTCACATTTTCCATCAGTCGTGATGCCCTGTGATGTGAATTTATAGTTCTTGTGCGGACAGACTTTTGTACAGAATCCGCAACCCACGCACAAATCTCTGTCAATCTTGAATGCGCCGCTGCTGTTTGTTGTCATCCTGGCATCATAGTTGTCGCCGAAGCGTTGGATATGCACTTGCCTCTCTTCCTCGGTAAAAGGCTGATGCCAGTGTTTCTGTTCATTCACATCTGCCACAGCCTGAGCCAGCTGCTCATCCTCGTGCTTGTCCAGCTTGATTTGCTCATCCATGTCAAATCCCACCAAGAAGTTGTCAACCATGTTAATAGTGGTGATATAGTCGAACTTCACCCCAGCCTTTTTTGCGACGTGGTCAATAATCTCCACGCTGTTGCACTTGCGATTGCCAAAGGTAGCGATGGCAAACTTATAAGGGGCATTTAGTGTTGCTTTATCCAGAAAGTCGCGCACGATGTTTGGAGGGGTATGTGCATAGACCGGATACACGATACCTATCTCATCGGCATCAAATACCAGGTTATCACTCTTCAAAGCCTGCGGTATGCTGATGGGGTTATCGCTAAATTGCTTTGCTGCATAGAGGCTGTTACCTGTACCCGTGAAGAAGAAAACAAGTCTTTTCCTTCCATTTTCTGTAGTGCAAGAAGCTAATAGTTCTGAGCTTATAACTGTTGCTGTCATTGTTGCTGCCATAAATTTTATGAAATCCCTTCTTTTCATATTCTTTATTATTAGAATGATTACATCTTTTGATTATAAATCGTCTATCTGACGAGTACGTTGACGTTGTTCTACACTGTCGTAGCTGCTGACAAAGGTACGCTTTTCCATGTTTAAAGATCGAATCTGGTTCATCTCTGTTTCGCTTAACTCAAAGTTAAAGATATTGATGTTTTCCTTGATGTGCTCAGGATTCTTGGAGCCAGGAATCACAGAAAAGCCTTCTTGAATGTGCCAGCGCAACATGGTCTGCACAGCAGTCTTTCCATGAGCTTTTGCTATTTGTTGAATAACTGGGTCTTGCGAAAGACGTTGTACGCCCATCATACCACCCAATGGAAACCAGCATTCCATTTGAATATTGTAGGGTTTGATTTTCTCACGCATATCCTTACGCTGGGCATAGATGTTGCATTCCAACTGGATAACCTGTGGTTTAATTTTCTGGTTTTCACAAATGTCATGGAAATAGTCTTGTACCACCTTGTCTGGATAATCGAAATTGCTGATACCCAAGGCACGTACCTTACCTTGCTCTACTGCCTTTTCCATAGCCTGCCAGGCTGGAATTACTTCGCCCACTGGATGGTGTATATAAAGCAGGTCAATATAGTCGGTTTGAAGGCGCTGAAGCATTTTATCAATGCTCTCCAGGGTCTTTCCGTTATCGTAGTCGCCAATCCATAGTTTGCTTGTTAACCAGATTTGGTCACGAGCCACACCGCTATCCTTGAAACCTTGTCCTACTCTCCGCGTTCGTCGTTGTACCCATGAGCTGTATCAATGTGTCTAAAGCCGGCATTCAAAGCAGCCAATACTGAATTGCGGCACACTTCATTGGAAGGTTGTGCGAAAGTGCCTAAACCTAACTGTGGCATCTCAACGCCATTATTTAACGTAACGTATGGTACACCATTCTTTTCAGCAATGATGTTCATGTACTTATTCATATTGGCCAATACTTTGCCGGAGACTGTGCTTCCTGCCGCAGCCAATGTCATTAGTCTTAGAAAATTTCTTCTGTTCATATCCGTTTTGTTTTTCCTGCTGCAAAGGTATAGATAAAAAAACACACCGCACTTACGAAAAATGCGGTGTATTATTATAAAAAATCTGTAAATAAAGATTACCTGTTTTTTTATCGGTGATATGATTAAAGTTTCTCCCTCAAGAACTCAACAATAGCTGCTATTGACTTATCAGCAAACCCCTCGCCATCATACATGTCGAAGTGGCGAGCTCCAGGAATGACTACTAATTGCTTGTCCTGGCTTCCTATGTTTGCAAACATCACTTCAGCACCAGGACGGGTGAATGCATTCTCTCCTACAACTACAAGATATGGTTTGGTCAGACCCTTCACGATTTCTGTCGGATGAAACTTAGCCCATGTGGGAACAGACCACGTGACGAAAGACACCTGATTGGTTACTGATCCCCGCTCTGCATTGAAGTAGTACTCGGCTCCCTCACTATCAGGTTCAATCATGTTGGGAATGCGACGTGCATCACCACCTGCCTCAAATTCAGCACGGTCACGCTCTATCTGTTCCGCATCGTATGGAACAGTGTCGATAACAGTAAAGGGATTGACTGACACAAAAGCTTTAATCTTTGATTCCTGTAGCATGGCCAATGGTAGATAAACACCAGATCCACAGATACCCACTGCGGCCATACGGTTAGCATCAACATTAGGATAATTACTGAAGAACTCGGCAGCACTTAGTATGTCACTGGCCTTTACCTCTGGGTCTTCATAGCCTCGTGGCAGTCCTTCGCTGGCTCCTATATAAGAATAGTCATAAACCATAGCGATATAGCCTTGGCTAACCAAAAACTGGGCATAGAGTGTCTGACATTGTTCCTTTACTGCCCCCATTGGACCTTGCACAATGACTGCAGGAAGTTTGTCATCAGCTTTCATGTTGCGTGGTGCATAAACGATACCAGCCAGTTTCAAGTGTGAGTCTTTGTTCTCGAATACCACTGGAGTAAATGTAATCTGCTCAACTGGAGCCTGTAATGCTTTAATTCCCATAATTCTTTTGTTTTTTTATGACGTTTAATTCGTATCGTCTTTCTATGTTAATGGCAAAATTACACTGAAACATCAACTTCCCCATTACGCATAATTCTGTAATAATTACGTTTTTTCCTGTTATATGCTAAAAGGAGAGTTGTTATGTTTGTAAGTTAAGGCGATATGCTGAGTATGGAACTCCTGCACGCATGTATCTGCATAGTTTACTTCACGATTTTCGAACCACCGAACACGTCGCTCATTTCCATCTCGTCCAAAGCCTTGTCGATATTCTTAACTTCATCAGCTGAGAGCTGGATGGCTGCTGCCCCTGCATTCTCAATCAGACGAGTCACCTTGCGAGTGCCAGGGATAGGAACAATCCAAGGTTTCTTGCAAAGCATCCAAGCCAAAGATATTTGAGAAGGCGTTGCCTCTTTTTCTGTTGCCAATTGGTTGATGAGGTCAAACAAAGCCTTGTTCTTTTCAAAGCTTTCTTTTTTGAACTGAGGCATGGAAGCACGATAGTCTGTTTTTGCATCAAACTGACTGTCTGGCTTATAACTATTGCTCAGCAAGCCATTTGCCAATGGAGAGAATGCCACCAGTCCGATGTTCAACTCTTCAAGGATGGGGAAGAGTGCCTCATGCCAGCGTGCCATCATGGAATATCTCATCTGAACAGCCGTAATAGGGCAAACTTTGTGCGCTCTGCGGATATACTCTTCACTTGCTTCTGAAACGCCCCAATGCAGAATCTTCCCTTCTTTAATCAGTTCAGCCATTGTCTCTGCCACCGTCTCTGGCTTCACTTTAGGATCAACACGATGCTGGTAATACAAGTCGATGTGGTCGGTTTGTAGTCTTTGTAATGAGCCTTCGATAGACTCGCGGATGGCATTGGGGCTGCCGTCTGTAATCAGTGGCATGGTACCTTTACCTATGAAGCTTTTGTCGAAAGTAATGCCACATTTTGTCGCAATCACTATCTGGTTGCGGTAAGGTTTTAGCAGCTCTCCCAGTAACTCCTCGTTATGATGAGGATTGTCAGCCGTTCCATACACCTCTGCTGTATCAAACATGGTATAGCCAACTTCGATGGCCTTAGCCAACAGTTCTGCTACATCCTGCTTGGAAGATGCTTCGCCGTAAGCGTGACTGATACCCATGCAGCCCAGACTCACTGCAGAAACTTCCAAATTGCCAATATTTCTTTTTGCAAGCATATTTCTGATTCTTTATGTTATTTATTCATGTACGTTTTCCTGCAGCCAATTTGAAACGATGTCGGCTATCTCGTCATTGTTCATCTCTTGGAACATGAAGTGGCTGTTGCCTGTGATGCCTACATCTGGCAGATGAACGACTGTTGCATTGCCACCATCTGCATTGTATTGTGCTGCAAATTCACGGCACTGCTGCATTACCATGCGCCAGAAGCCCGTTGACTGAATATCCTCCGGACCATTCTCGATATAGTCGCCAAAGAGGAACAGGATGGGCACTTTGGCTTCCACAAACTTCTGGTAGGTGTCAGAACCAAGCTGAGGGCCGAATCCTGGCTCTATGGCCACGATGGCAGCCATATTGTCAGTGTCGGTTGCCCAACCCACACGGCCTCCCTGAGAGTGGGTCACATAGATGCTCTTCTTGCCCGTCATGGCTTTCACATCTTTCAGAACGGCACTCAAAGCCTTGCCGAACACAGTTTCATCATAGTTGCCTGTGTTTGGGGTCATCTGGCAGAAGAACTGTCTTTGCGCTTCCTCACCTTCAGGAAACTGAGAGCCATCATATCTTTCAGGAGCCACTCGCCCGATGCGGAAATGAGTGTACCAGGCTTGTTCACCTACCTTGAATCGAGTACCGGCTACATCACCTGGGTTATTGACGATTTCTTCTGTAGCACCGGCTGCTCCACGGCGTGGCTGGTCAACCAGGAACACAGGATGTCCTTTTTTCAAGAAGATGTCCGACCATCCCTCACGACCGTCTGGTGTAGCTTGCCATCCCGTTCTGGTTTGCCCGTAACCATGCAGGAAAACCATAGGCAGGCCTTGCCCGTCTGCTGGAATCTGATAGAATGTATTGGCATGATCCACATGGGTGGTAGTTCCTTTCCTGTCATTGTCAAGCCAGTTCTGCGTCGGGTCATACTCGCCAGGGATAGGGGCCGTAACTCGACCTCCGGAAGAGAACACTCCCTGCTTCTCTATCATGATACCGTTGAGTACATTCGGTTGATTGCTTTGGTTACATGCCATGAAGGTGGCGCAAGCCATAACCAGTATAAAAGATTTCTTCATAATGATAAATGTTTTTAGTTATTATTTATTCTTTGGGTAATGTATCATATTCTTCCTTGCTGATGAAATCAAACCATTGAAGGCCAGTCTTCTCCGGATTTGTGTTTGCGGCAAGATGAGCGAAACGCCCTCCTGCAGCTGCTCCATGCCAATGCTTCACACCCGGAGGGCACAAGGCCACATCGCCAGGATGCATCACCTGTACGGGCTGACCCTCTATCTGGTGATAGCCTATTCCATTGGTGGCTATCAAAATCTGTCCGCCTTCATGGATGTGCCATTGATTGATGACGCCTGCTTCGAATCCCACCTCATGTAAGGCGGGTGAGCCTGCCACGTTATCTTCTTCGTAAAGGTTGGCCATATACATAGGGCCGTTGAATGACGGCAGGTTGAACGCATCCTTAAAGACAGGGAACATGAAATCGCCCTTATCTGCCACATGTCCGCTGTATTCCTCTAATTCCAGCCTATTATAGTATTCGTCCGTCAAGGAGTTGTCTTCGTTCGGATTATTTTCCCCCTGCCAGTCCTTGTCATAAATCACAATTTGAGAAAACCAGCTGTCTTTTACGGCTCCATGCCAATGTCTTACGCCTGCTGGAATCTGAAGTACGTCACCTTCTCTGATAATCTGTGCCTTTTTCCCCTCTTCCTGATAAATGCCTACGCCACCGGTCACAAGCAGAATCATGCCTCCGTGTCTGTGCCAGCTGCTATGAGCACCAGGAGCGAAGGTGATGTTGTTTGTCTGTGGAAAGTTGTAAATGTCATCTTTCGTAATCAGGTTGTTCATGAATGCCTGGCCAGTGAAAGATGGTGATGGAATCTGAAATCCCAACGGAAATGACAGTTCCTCTTTCGTCAGAACCCTGCCGGATGTGGGAGTGTCTTTTGCTACTGGAGCATAAGTTCCTTGCGTTATTATATATGCCATTACCGACAAAAGTGATGCTGTCACTATTATGCCTATTAAAACAATGTTTCTTTTCATAAACGTTCTTTTTTCCTTTCTGCAAAGGTACTGCATCGTTCAGAATTGTCAAAAGAAAAACTTCCGCCCTTTTTTCACTTTTGGCGGAAGTTTTAAATAAAATCTGACTGTAGAATGTCACATACAGTGTGAATATCCTTCCTTTATTTCGGCAGCATCTGCATAAAGTATTTCACGATTTCCGGATTGTGGTGGCTTGGCATTACCACAGGTTTGCCTGTGTCTAATTTCAGAATTTCAGTCATGTCCTCATCTGTCAGGGTAAAATCAAAGATGTTGAGATTCTGCTCCATGCGCTCTATATGTGTTGACTTCGGTATCACTACCACACCACGCTGGGTGAGGTAACGCAGAGCCACCTGTGGACCAGTCTTGGCATACTTCTTACCTATATTAATTAAGGTCTCATTGGTGAAGAAACCGTTCTTGCCCTCAGCCAACGGTCCCCACGCCATAATCTGGCAACCCATTTCATCCATATACTTCTTCGCCTCCACTTGCTGTTGGAACACATGCGTTTCCACCTGGTTCACAGCAGGTACAATCTCTGCATTGTGAGCGATGTCAATCAGACGGTCAGGATAGAAGTTTGATACACCGATGGCACGCAGTTTCCCTGCCTTATATGCCTCTTCCAATGCACGGTAAGCACCGTAATAATCGTTGAAAGGCTGGTGAAGCAGCATTAAGTCGATGTAATCTGTCTTCAACTTGCGCAAGCTCTCGTCTATGCTTGCTTTCGCTTTCTCGTATCCATAGTTTGTCATCCATATTTTAGAAACCAGAAAAATTTCTTTCCTGTCTATGCCGCTTTTCGCGATTGCGTTGCCCACGCCTTCCTCATTCTGGTATGCCTGTGCAGTGTCTATTAGGCGATAGCCCACCTTCAAAGCATCCGCTACGCATCTTTCACATTCCGCAGGGCTGACCTGAAACACGCCATACCCTAAAATCGGCATCTCAATGCCATTGTTTAATATTACTGTCTGCATATCTGTTGTTTTTATTGTTTTTCTGTTTGCAAAGATAGAGGAAAAACAAAGCACCGCAATCACAAAAACTGCGGTGTTTTTTTCATATTTTACGGAATCTTGGTACATCTTCTTTCATGTATATCTTTAACACAGAATCTTGATTTCCCTACCATATTTACGGATAAAGCGACTGCGAGGGCAGATTTCAGTCAAAATGCTGTTGGGAGAGATGAAATGCTCCTTACCTGATGAAATGCATCGGTTGCCAAGGCTCTGCCTCTGGATATGCAGGCTTGCCGTCCTGATGTATCTTCTTCAGGAGCCACGCCATATTGCGGGCCATCGTGCGCATGGTCTGCATGCCTTCAGTATCTAAAGCCGCCTGTCCTTGCTCCCTGCCAAACACGATGTTCCAGTATTGTGAGGTAACCAACGGCATATTGTTCATCTCGAGCAGCATATTGATGGTCTGGAACGCTGCGGTAGATCCGCCACGACGGCACACAGCCACTGCTGCTGCCGGCTTGTATTGCGCATTTGCTCCGTTGGAGAAAAACGCACGTTGCATGATGGAGAGCAAGGCTCCGTTTGGCTGGCCATAATACACAGGTGAGCCAAATACGAATGCGTCAGCTTCCGCAAACTTGGCGGAGATGCTGTTGCATACATCATCGTCAAACACACATTTGCCATCCATGTTTTCCTTGCATTTGCCACAGGCAATGCACCCCCTTACGGGCTTCAGGCCGATGTGAACAATTTCAGTGTCAATGCCTTCCTTTTCAAGCGTCTTTGCCACTTCGCTCAGTGCGAGGAATGTGTTGCCCTGCTTGTGCGGGCTTCCGTTTACTAACAGTACTTTCATATTATTCAATTTTATAATAATCGTTTTCTTGTAATAGGCTTAGAATCTGTAGTTCGATGGCAGCTGCCCCAGGTAGTTTTGCACATAGCGTGAGAAATAAGCCTGTGAAGAGAAGTTGAAGGCATCGGCAATTTCCGGCAGGCTCATCTCCCTGCTTTTCAACAGCTTGTTTATCTCGATGATGGTAAAACGGTTGATCCAGAAGTTGGCAGAGAGGCCGGTAATCTTCTTGCATAGTTCGCTCAGGTACTTCGAGGTGATGCACAGTTCTGAAGCATAATAGCTGATTTCCCGATGCTCCCGATATATACCGCTTTCTAATAAGGTGAAGAAGCGTTGCATGATTTCGGAGTTCTGCAGGGAGATGCTGTCATAGCCATACACACGGGCGTGGAAGTCGAAGTAATCCAGGAACAAGGCCTGTAGGGTACACATCATCATGTCTTCCTGAAACAGGTGGTTCTGGTGGTTCAGCCTTCGCTCCACCAGCTCAAAGTCAGCCCTACAGCGTTCCTGTTCCTCTGGCGTGAGTTTCATCACAGGATTCAGATAGAGCGCTAAAGTACCCTTGATGCCGTAGTTGTTGCGTGGCGAACTGGCCTCCAGGAACTGCAGTTGCACGTAAATCACCTTCGCCTTGAAATCTTCAGATGGCCTCAGGTTTGCAGTCAAGCGTGTCATTGTGATGATCATCGTGTTACCCTTGCTGATGGTGAAGTCCATATCGTTGAACACAAAGTAGCATTCGCCCTCATAGCAATATACATGGGCGACATATCCGTTATACCTGCCGGATGTGAGTCCGTCAAGATTATCCTCTATGATTACATTGTCTGGATCAAAAGCCATACCTATTCATTTTGTGGGTAAAGATAAACTTTTTTCTGCAAATTGTAGCTTTCCAGTTGCAAGTTTTTCTCAAGTTGTTTAAATTTGCGTGTGATTTTTGTAAAATGAAATGGATACAGTAAAGAAAGGAAAGGTGCCGTTTATTAGTAAAATCGCCTACGGCATGGGCGATGTAGGCTGCAATTTCAGTTGGATGTTCGTAGGAAACTTCCTGATGATTTTCTATACCGATGTGTTCGGCATAGGCATGAGTGCTGTGGCTACGCTGATGTTGGTGGCTCGTATCTGGGATGCAGTGAACGATCCTCTGATAGGGACCTTGTCAGACAAGACCAAGTCCCGTTGGGGTAGGTTCCGGCCTTGGTTGTTGTTTGGCGCGCCTTTTACAGCTGTGGTACTGATGCTCACTTTCTGGGCTCATCCCGAATGGTCGCAGACAGCCAAGATTATCTATATGGCCGTCACTTACTGCATCCTGGTGACAGGCTATACCTGTGTGAACCTGCCATACGGAACGCTTTGCGGAGCTATGACACAGGATATTGACGAGCGAGCTACCTTGAACACCAGCCGCTCCGTCAGTGCGATGATTGCCATTGGCGTCATCAACATCATTACCGTACCTTTGATAGAGTATTTTGGCGAGGGCGATGTCAAGAACGGTTACCTGACGGTTGCTATTCTCTATGGTATCATCTTCGCTGCCTGCCATCTATTCTGCTTTTCCAAGACACGTGAGGTGGTTACCATTCCACCAGGTCAGAAGCTGCCTCTGAAAGTGCAGCTTCAGTCGGTGCTGAAAAACAAGCCTTACCTGCTTGCCCTGCTCGGGCAGTTGCTGTTTGGCTTCATCCTCTACGGACGCAATGCCGATATGCTGTATTATTTCACCTATGTGGAAGGAAGTGCCAACCTGTTCTCGTTCTATTCATTGGTCATCATCGTACCGTCAATCATTGGTGCCGCTTGTTTCCCGATGGTGTTCAAATGGACTCAGAACAAGGGATGGACAGCTGCCATATTCTCTACATTGACAGGCCTCACCATGATGATGCTCTATTTCTTCAGCCCTAACGGAAGTGCCGTGCCTTTCTATATCTTTGCCGCCCTGAGCCAGTTCTTCTTCTCTGGCTTCAACACTGCCATTTATGCCATTATTCCCGATTGCGTGGAATATGGAGAATGGAAGACCGGCATCCGAAACGACGGTTTCCAGTATGCGTTTGTTTCGTTGGGCAATAAGATAGGTATGGCTTTGGGTACTTCGCTGTTGGCTGCTGCCTTGGGCAGTGCGGGCTATGTGGCCAATGCCATTCAGAATGAGGCTGTCATCAGCGTGATGCGCCATGCGTTCTCTACCATACCTGGTGTGCTTTGGATCTTAACGGCAGGATGCCTGGTGTTCTACCGACTGAACAAGAAGACTTACAACCAGATAGTGGCAGAATTGGAAGAATCAAAAGCTAATAAACTTAATGACTGAATACAATATGAGACAAGCAGTATTGATAGAACCCAAGCATATTGAGTTTCGCGATGTTCCGGCTCCTGTGGCTACTGATTTGAAAGACCATCAAGTGCTTATCAATGTGAAGCGTATAGGCATCTGTGGCAGTGAGATACATTCCTATCACGGACAGCATCCTGCCACCTTTTATCCTGTGGTTCAGGGGCATGAGTACTCTGCGGTTGTGGTAGCCTGTGGCAAGGATGTTACCGTATGCAAGCCAGGCGACCATATTACGGCCCGTCCGCAGTTGGTGTGTGGCGAGTGCAACCCTTGCAAGCGAGGACAGTATAATGTTTGCGAACACCTTCGTGTGCAGGCTTTCCAGGCAGATGGAACGGCACAAGACTACTTTATTGTCGATGATGATAGAGTGGTAGTGCTTCCAGAGGGCATGAGCCTGGATTATGGCGCCATGATAGAGCCCTCAGCTGTTGGTGCCCATGCTACCCAACGCACAGATGTAAAGGGTAAGAACGTGGTGGTGAGTGGTGCAGGAGCCATAGGCAACCTGGTGGCACAGTTCTGTATGGCTCGTGGAGCCAAGAAAGTGCTGATTACCGATGTCAGCGATTTCCGTCTGGCCAAGGCGCATGAATGTGGCATCCCTTATACCCTGAATGTTGCGAAGACCCCTTTGAAAGAAGCTGTGAAAGATGTGTTTGGCGACGAGGGCTTCCAGGTTGGTTTCGAGGTGGCTGGCGTGGAGTCTTCCATCCGCTCGCTGATGGAGTGCATCGAGAAAGGCAGTGACATTGTGGTGGTTGCAGTCTTCGCCAAAGATCCAGCGTTGAGCATGTTCTACCTGGGTGAACATGAGCTGAGACTGATAGGTACCATGATGTATCGTCATGAGGATTACCTCACCAGCATCGACTTCATCAACAAGGGACTGGTAAACCTCGAGCCGCTCATCAGCAACCGTTTTGCTTTCGAGCAATACGATGAGGCTTATCAGTATATCGATGCCCATCGAGAGGCAACCATGAAGGTGATTATTGATTTGGAATTATAAGCATCTATCACATTGAACCGATGAGGGAGGGTAGCCAAATTCCCTCTTAAAAGCAGAGGAGAAATGCGATAGGTTCTTGAAACCTGTGCACAGATATATATCTGTAGGCTTACCCTCATTATCTTCTAACATACGCTTAGCTTCTGTCAGTCTGCGTTTTACTAACCATTTGCCTGGAGTCTCATGGAAAATGTCTTGAAACTCTTTCTTGAAAGTAGAGAGGCTACGTCCAGTATAGTGAGCGAACTCCTCAATACTGAGGTCAGAAGTGAAGTTGCTCTCCATAAAGTCTGCCAAGTCAATTTTCCATGGCTCAGTGAAATCGAAAATAAGTGAAGCTATCTCAGGCTTTACCTCCAGCATGGTGAGGACAGCCTCACGCAACTTGTTCTCCATTAGCTGTTCAGACGGATAGCTTTGCGCTTCAAAATACATCTCTAATGATTTGAACAGACCAATGAGAAACGGATGAGGTGGTAGTGTAACGAAAGAATTCTTTCCCCTGTATTGAATGGTGCGGTTGATAGGGTAGCATCCTTCGTTAAGCATTTTCTTTAGAAAAGATGTTTTTAAGAAGAGAAATAGTCCTTTAAAAGGCTCTCCATTCTTGGCAGGATGCTTGATTTTGCGCATCTTGTGGTTGCGTGTGACGAAAAACGAGTCACCCTTTCTGAGGTGATGCTGCCTGCCGCTGGGCTCTATCAGATCCATCTCTCCTGAGCAGAGATACACCAGCATATGCTCCGTTACCATTTCCTCACAATACTTGTCGTTTTTAACCTCACAGCAAAAGAATGTATCCATGAAGTTGTATATCACCACATTTTTATCCATGTCTGTTTTTTTGATGTAAAGTTAGCGATAAATCCGTCGCTTACAAACGGTTTGCATGAAAAAATGAACTCATTCAGACTTTTGACCTTTTTAGCAAAGTTAAATTAACTTTTCAACAAAGTTTTTTTTCATTTTAAATCTTTAACTTTGCATCGTGATTATTCGTTATTATTTATGGTCTCTAAGGAGGAGCAAGGTTTTATGGAAAAGGTATTGACAGAAGTGGAGAAGATGGATGCAGGACTGGAATACTGCTTTTGGGACGAGGATGTGGAGGCGCTGAAAACGCGTGCCATCGGGTGGTGTAAGGAATACAACGCCATTGATGATACAGACTATGAGGCGCAAGAGTCATATCTGGGCAAGATGTTAGGAAGCAAAGGAAAGTCTGTATGGATAGCTAAGACTTTCAATTGCGACAATGGCAAGAATATCCACATAGGTGATGACTTTACTGGGAATTATAACCTGACAATACTTGACATCCGAGAGGTGAGGATAGGGAACCATGTTATGATAGGGCCTAACACGCTTATTACTACGGTAGGTCATCCGCTCTCCCCCATGAAAAGGCGTAATCACATAGGCATCGCCAAGCCTGTGACCATTGGAAATGACGTGTGGATAGGAGGTAATGTAACCATCCTGCCAGGTGTGACCATTGGCGACAATGTGGTGGTGGCTGCTGGTGCTGTGGTGACGAAAGATGTTCCTGCTAACAGCGTTGTTGGTGGAGTCCCTGCAAAGGTTATCAAAACGATAGAAAATGATGTTGTATAATTAAAACGGTAATGAATATGTTTCAGAAAACGGTTACTACTTTAGCATTGGCTTTATGTTGTATTTTTGCTTTCGCACAAGATAAGCACCAGGGACCAATATCACCTGAAGATGCCTTAGAACTGATGAAGACGACAGATAATTTAGTGATTCTGGATGTGCGTGAACCTCAATATATTGGCAATTCGAACTACTTTAAAGGATCTATCCGCATTCCTTGGACAGAGATGTCAAAACGATATAGAGAGGTTCCAGAGGGGAGACCAGTCTTGATTAATTGTGGCTTGGGGCAGGTGGCTCCGAGAGCATACGAGACATTAAAGAACAAACGTCCTGATATTCAGATTCTGTATTATATTGCAGGAGCACCTCTATTCAACGAGTATAATCAGTGGAAATCCAGACAAATGAAATGAATTATAAATTTTTAAACAATAAAACTATATGATGAAAATGATTTCTTTGGCTGCATTGGCATTGTGCTGTGCAGCATGTGGTGGCGGCAATAAGGCTGCTAATGAACAGAAGGCTGAGGAACCAGCTGCTCCTCAGGCAGGACAGGCTACGGTGTATTTCACAAAAGACATTTCTCCAGAATCTTTGGTGAAGATCTACAAGGCTTTAGGCCGTACGGCTACTGGCAATGTGGCTGTTAAGATCTCTACAGGAGAGGCTGGTAATCCTAACTATCTGCAACCTTCACTCATCAAGAACTTGATTGATGAAGTGCATGGCACCATTGTAGAGTGTAACACGGCTTACGAAGGAAAACGTACAACGGTTGAGGAACACATGAAAGTTATCAAAGAGCATGGTTTCCTCGATATCGCCAAAGTGGACATCATGGACGCTGAGGGAGAGTTTAAGATTCCTGTAAAAGATACTTCACATATTAAGTATGATATCGTAGGAAGTCATTTGAAAAACTATGACTTTATGATTAACCTGGCTCACTTCAAAGGGCATCCTATGGGTGGTCTTGGAGGTGTGCTGAAGAACCAGAGTATCGGAGTAGCTTCTGCTAATGGTAAGGCAAATATACATACTGCAGGTTATCAGGAAGTTGTGGAAGGCTTGTGGGATCATGTGGAAGACCAGGACGGCTTCTTGGAGTCAATGGCTGCTGCTGCACAAGGTGTGGCTGACTACTTTGGCGACAAGATTCTTTATATTAGTGTACTGAATAACATGACGGTTGATTGTGACTGTGTGGCTACACCTGAACCTGTATATCTGAAGGATATGGGCATTATGGCAAGCCTTGATCCTGTGGCTCTTGACCAGGCTTGTGTGGATATGGTATTCAATCATGCTTCTTCTGAGGGTGATGATGCCAAGCCATTACAGGAACGTATCAACCGCCAGCATGGCACACATACAATTGATCACGCGGAGAAAATCGGTTTGGGTACCAAGAAATATCAGCTGGTCACTATAGATTGATTGATGTTTGTTATTATAACTGGGGTGGGAGATTCAGTCATCTCTCACCCCATTCTTATTTAGTGGTCACTACAGATCAAACCATCACCTCTGCCCATCCGAGGTGCTTCTTCTCCATAATCCTGTCGATGCCGATACCGTCCATCCATCCTGAAGTCTTGATGCCCTGACCTAACTCTACTGACATTTTCTCGTTTTGCTTGCATAATGACTTGATGCCTTTTCTCATGTTAATTTCATTCATTTCCATTTTTCTAAATTTTTAAATGGGTTACACTTCACTTTCTGCTTAAAAAAGATTGGGCGATTTATCGAAACGCAGTGCCAAGTAGGCTTGGAAGTGTGTTAAGAGAAGGCGCACAGCCGTTCTTATTGAAAAGATTGGCACAAAGGTAGGGCTTATTTTGGCATTCGCATTATAAAAGTTCATTTATTTTCATTCCACCCCTCATTATTATGGTTCGTTAACATTTGAGCCTGTTTCAACTGGTATATTGGTGCCATGTAATTACCCATCGGTTAACAAGTATCGAAATTATAGCTTCAAAGCATTGTCGTTGGAAAATAGAACACTATTGATTAGATGAAGTAAAAGGGGCGTTTAGTTCAGGTAAACGGTCGAATAAGTTCAGCCGTTCTCTTCCGTTCGTCCTCCGTCTGGCAGTTGGCAAGGATTTCTTCTCTTTTCTCGGTAGAGATTATGAAAGCGTCGTTGAAACCTGTTTTAATACCATAGTTGATTTGGATGTCCCAATCTTTAAGTGGAATTCCAACTGCTTCAATCTTTCGCTTAATACTCTGTTCAATTGGCGACAAAATTACCCAACTGTCAGAAGAATTGAAGTCGCAGATTGAGTTCTGTTGCTGCACGAAATCGCTCATTAGTTCACTGCCAATTCTTTCAGAGTTATAAACCTATCAAGGGTATTCCTGTCACACTTGCATATCTTCGCTATTTTCCTTTTAGAAGTGCCGTTCTTCAGGAGTTCTTTGATGAGGACTTCCTTGCCCGATAGCTTGTATTTATTGGGGCTACTCTTTTTCCCTTTTGGACGACCAAGCACCACTCCCTCTGCCTTCTTCCTCGCCAAAGCCTCTTTGGTACGCTGGCTGATAAGGTTACGCTCTATCTCTGCTGAAAGACCGAAGGCAAAAGCAAGAACTTTGCTTTGAATGTCATCCCCCAGGCGGTAGTTGTCTTTGATAGTCCAGACACGGCACTCCTTGGTCATGCAGATATTCAGTATCTCCATAATCATAAAGAGGTTTCTGCCCAGACGTGACAACTCACTACAGATGATGATGTCATCTTTGTGGACTTTACGCAACAGCCTTCCAAGTTGCCGTTTAGTATAATTCTTCGTGCCACTGATAGTTTCCTCTATCCAGTCGTTAATGACGATGTTCTGCTTCTCACAGAATTTGTTAATTTCAAAGCGTTGGTTCTCAACCGTCTGCTTGTCACTGCTCACTCTAATATAACCATAAATCATAATCAATCATTATTTAATGTATCTATCATTCTGAGTATTTGGTTTTACATAATAATGCCAAAATACTTATTTACTTTAGAAGATATGGTGTTTATAGAAGAAGTGTCGTTAATTAAACCCATGGATTGAAAAATATGCAAAAAACATTGGACTTTTAAAAAAGTGTTGTATATTTGCACAAAACAGTATATAATGGATGCGCAACTGTCACATACAATTAGCGAGTATTTCAAAACTCAGCCTGTAGATAAGGCATGGATTTTCGGATCGTTTTCGCGAGGCGAAGAACGAGCTGATAGTGACATTGATATCATGATCACCCTTATCCCTGGTACGCGAATGGGATTGAAGTTCTTTGCAATGAATCTGGAATTAGAGGAACTGCTGCATCGTCCTGTTGATCTTGTTATCGAAGGTGACCTTTTGCCTTTTGCCGAAATAACAGCAAACCGTGATAAAATATTAGTGTATGCGAGAGCCTGAAAGAGATCTGTCACGTTTGGAAGATATTCTCTCTGCCATTAATAATGTAGAGGAATATACCAAAGACCTAAGCGAGGAACAACTGAAAGAGAGCAAGTTGTACCTACACGCTACCATTTACAATGTCCAAATTATTGGGGAGGCTGTTTACAAGCTTACTAAAGATTTCAAAAAAGAACATCCTGAAACTCCTTGGCCATGATAGAAAAGATGAGGCATTTCCTCGTTCATGACTATTTTAGGATTAATATTGAAATTCTATGGACTGTGATAAAGGAAGATATCCCTTTGCTGAAAGAACAAGTTGTGAAGTATATTAACGAACTGGGATGATTTGTTTTTGTCCCCCTCCAAAACTTCATCAAGCTCTGGAAAGACGAAGAACTATATAAGAAGTACAAATTGTCAGAAGACGAGATCGCTTTTATTGAGTCAATGATTAAACCTATGGAATAAATATAGGATTTCAAGTTTCTCAAGTTGAACAACAACGGCCTGAAAGGCCAGTAAGCTTCCAGCCCAGGGCAACGCCCTGGGTAATTTGGAGTCCGCCCCACGCCCTGTAAGGGCAAAAGCATGAAAGGCAAGATAAGGCTTTTGCCCTTTCAGGGCGAACCTAATTACATCCTTGTACCCAGTGCGATGCCCTGGGCTAAGTGCAGCTTGCCCCTTCGGGGCGTTTGGTTGCAAAAGTCTCAATACTTGCAGAAGGTGTGCCACCAGCTATATTATTGCTCAAATTTATTCACTTGTGAAATACAATGGCAATCAAAATTCATAAAATAGCCTACATGCCTACATGATTTGTGTGTGATGTGTCTAATATTCAGTAGCTTTGCTGGCTTGTATGCCTACATAAAGCCTACATGAAGCCTACATAATACCTACATAAAAGCTATTCGCCTACGAGCTGATAAAGGTGAAGTAACCATGATGCAACTTGCTTCATATTGGATGGCAGGAAAATTCTCGAGAGAATTTTCTTGTTAGAGCCAAGTAAACGAGTGGTTAGAAGTAAGCAAACCAATAAATTCTCTCGAGAATTTTTCTGCTATCATACTACTTGTTACTTGCTAATAAGTAGTATTCCTGCCGTCAGATACCTGCAAGCATTGTTAAATCATGTAGGCATCATGTAGGTTTTATGTAGGCTTTATGTAGGCAATAGTAATACATATTGCACTTTGTATCTGCTAATTATAGCGAAAAAATGTAGGTATGTAGGCTAAATCAAGAATTTTTGCTATTAATATTATTTTGAAGCATTCATTTTCTTCCTATATCCAGCATATTGTGAGTATTGTTCATAAAATAGTTTGAATTGTTTTGAAGTGTCATTGACATGTATTACCTTTGCAGAAAAAAGAATTATGGCTAAACCAATAAAAGACACTCCACTGTTAACTGGTAAGGATGCTGAACGTTTCCGTTGGCATCTGGAGCATCCATCTCCTATAAGTAAGAAAAGGAGAGAGGAGGCTATTAAAATATATGAAATTCTAAAAACAAATAATCCTGATTGTGAACTTTTCAAATGATAGATTACACTAAGGTCAAGTTCCAAAGATTGGAAACTGACACTAAAATTGATTCATTCCACAGTGCCGACGATGATTTGAACGACTTCTTCCTCAATGAAGCCAAAAAATACCAATCTGAATTGCTTTCGGTTACTTATGTGGTTTATTATAACGATAATCTCGTGGCTTATTTCAGCCTTTTGAATGACGTAGTTCGATTAGAAGATACAGAGAAAAATGTTCGTAACCGTATTAATAGGAAGATACCGTTTAGTAAACAGCGGAACCATTATGCTGCAGTCAAATTGGGTCGTTTGGCAGTTGATGACCGATATACTCATCAAGGCATTGGAGAAATGATTCTAAAAATTATTCCCACAATGTTTTTGCCTAGAAACAAGACTGGCTGTCGTTTCATAACAGTTGATGCCCTTTCTTCGGCAACGCCTTTTTATGAAGCGAAGGGAGAATTCCGTTTTTTCACAGAAAAAGACAAAGAAGATGACACCCGTCTCATGTATTTCGATTTGAAAAACTTTGGCTAATTTTTTTGGTCTTTTTTTTTGCCCTCAACTGTTAAATCAGGGTTTTTATTAAGTTAAATACGGGTTGAATAGTTAAATGTTTGCTTTTCCTTGAAAATAAATGACTTTTTTGCATCGTTGTATGGATAATTTACCATACCTTTGCGCTAATCTTTCAAAGACTAAGGCTCGCGGCCTTCTTGACACACTTCCATAACCTGGCAATGCGTTTTGAATATCGCTCGTTCTTTTTTGGGTTAAAGAGAAGTGTAAACCATGTAAAATTATGATCTATGGTTAAACAATCAAGTAGGCAGCTGGTGCCTGTCATTGGCGTATGGTATCATGTGGATGACAAAAAGCAGCCGGGAATGAATCATCGGGCATATTGCCTCTGTGTTAATGTATCTGAAGAAGAAGGAGAAACCATCGTCTCTCTTTGTTATCGGGAAAATGACTGTATTGTGAATAAGTGCTTCAACAGCAAAGTACTGAGGGAGTCTGTATGGTTGAAAACCAATGAGTTCCATGTGTTCTGTCTTCGCAAACTCTATGATATGTTGCAGTTTCACCCTACGCAGAATGAGTTAAAAGACAATCTGCTTTTCCAACTCTGTCTGGATTTCGCAACCCAGTTTCGCGTTTTTAGGGCTAAAAATGTGAATAAAGCTATTGATCGAGCATACGATACGATAGGCAATATGGAAAAAGACAGAAGGATAGAACGGTGCTTTATAAAAGACTGTTCCAATTGCGTTAATCTTCTGGTGAAAGAGTATTATGATTCTTGTCATGCTTGGCTGAAATAGCCCAGAATCATTTGCAAGGATGAAGGAAATAATGTACATTTGTAGCACTTAATTAAACTAAACGGATATGAAAAGATTTTTGCTTTCAATCGCCGCCGTGCTGATGGTATTGACCGGAATGGCGCAGACACTGGAGAAGATGCAGTGGCTCAACGAGCCTGAGAAGTGGGAAATTAAGGATGGAACGCTCGTAATGGACGTTACGCCGCACAGTGATTTCTGGCGTATCTCTCATTATGGTTTTACGGTGGATGACGGGCCTGTGCTCTATACCGTAAGAGGGGGTGAGTTTGAAGCGAAAGTTAAGATTTCGGGCGATTATGTGACACGCTTCGACCAGGCAGGCATGATGATACGCATTGACAAGGAGAATTATGTGAAGGCTGGCATCGAGTTTGTAGATGGTAAGTATAATCTGAGTGCTGTGGTTACGCATCATACGAGCGACTGGAGCGTCATCACGCTCGACAAGCCTGTGCCTTTCGTTTGGATCAAAGCGGTGCGCCGACTGGATGCCGTGGAGATTTTCTACTCGTTTGACGACAAGGAATATGTGATGATGCGCAATTGCTGGATTGAGGACAATACGCCTGTGATGGTGGGCATGATGGCAGCTTGCCCTGATGGCGAGGGCTTCAAGGCTAAGTTCGAGCATTTCCAAATCAAGCATCTGCCTGACCAAAGACGATTGGAATGGCTGGAGAAACATCAATGATTCGGGAGCAATCTCTGATTTCGTATAAGTTTTAAGCAAATAGCGAAATGACCAGCGCCACAAGGAAGCCTGTGGTGCCTACCAATGTTTCCATCACTGTCCACGTTTTGAGGGTGGTGGTCTCGTCCATGCCTACCAGCGACTTGACTAACCAGAAGCCAGAGTCGTTGAAGTGGGAGCAAACAGTAGAACCACCCGCAATGGCAGCTGTGGTGCAGGCTAAGTAGATAGGAGAGAGGTTGCTGACCTCAGGCATAGCGGCAATGATGCCAGCCGCCATCGTCATCGCTACAGTAGCCGAACCTACGGAAATACGCACCAATGCGGCTACCACGAACGCTACTACCACAATAGGCAATGAGGCAGAAGAAACGGCGTCACCAATCACGACACCTAAGCCTGAATTCTGCAAAATATATCGCAATACGCCACCCGAAGCGGTGACCAACAGAATCAAACCAGTAGGTTCCAGACTCTTGGTCATCACTTTCTCTAATTCCTCTTTGGTATATCCGTGGCCGTAACCTAATATCAGCATCGCCACTACTACGGCAATAGTCAACGCTACGAAAGGCTCGCCCAAGAATGCCAAGATGGGTTGAATACCACTCATGGCGGGCACCACCTTCGCCACAGAGTTAAGGATAATCAACACTAATGGAATCAGCACGATACCTACGATGCTCCAGAAAGAAGGGAGCTTGCTTTCATCAATGTCCGGCTGATTGGCTACATGCTCAGGCACAGGAATATGGAATTTCTTTCCTGCGATGCTTCCCCAGATAGGACCAGCCACAATCATGGAGCATATACCGCAACAGATACCCACAAGGATTACCCATCCTAACTCTACATTCAACATGGTGGCCACTAAGACAGGACCTGGGGTAGGGGGAATGAACGCATGACCTACGGCAAGGCCTGCCAACAAAGGTATCGCATAGTAGAGAGTGGAGCGTTTGGTACGCTTCGCCAACGAGAACGCCAAAGGAATCAAGATGATAAGTCCTGCATCGAAGAATACGGGCATTGCAATCACCAAACCCGTGATACCCAAAGCCCAGGCCGCTTTCTGGTCGCCAAACTTGCGGACCATCGTTACTGCAAGGGTTTGTGCGCCTCCAGACACCTCAAGGATTGCGCCAAACATAGAGCCTAAGCCGACCAAGAGGGCGATACCTTTCAATGTTTCGCCAATGCCTTGGTTGACAGAACTAACTATAGCGTCGTAGGGCATACCTGCCATCAATCCGATGGCGATAGCACCTATCAGAATGGCAATCATGGCTTGTACTTTAAACTTGATGATCAGCACCAGCAATATTGCCAATCCGATCAATGCGGCAATTACTAATCTCGTAGGATCCAACATCACTTCATTCATAATTCCTATCATCTATTTCCAATTCTCTATTGGCTTCGCCCATTTTTCATTTTTCATTTTTCATTCTCCATTCTCCATTTTTCATTCTCCATTAATATACCCTCCTTTCATAGGCGAAGTGGCTTTTTCAGAGAACAACTTCAGCACACCACTCTTATATTTTGATTCCTTGGGCTTCCAAGCAGCTTTTCGTTCAGCAAGCACTTTGTTCACCTCCTCAGCAGGCATCATAACACCGTTGATGCCCACCACCTCCAAAATACGGGCAGGGATATCAATCTTTATCAAGTCATTCTCTTCAATGAGTGCGATAGGACCACCCTCGGCAGCTTCTGGAGAAACGTGCCCGATGGCAGGACCTTTAGAAGCACCAGAGAAACGTCCGTCTGTAATGAGAGCAATCGACTTGCCTAACTCTGCGTCAGAGGAAATGGCCTCTGTGGTGTAAAACATTTCAGGCATACCGGAACCCTTGGGACCTTCATAGCGGATAATCACAGCATCACCCGGACGAATCTGATGAGACAATACAGCAGCGATGGCATCTTCCTCACAATCAAAAGGTCTGGCCTTCAAGACTGCTTGGAACATCTCCTTGGGAACAGCAGAATGTTTTACTACAGAACCTTCTGGAGCCAAGTTGCCTTTCAGAATGGCTACTGTTCCGTCTGTACCAATGGCTTGGTCGAAACGACGTATCACATCCGTGCGTTTCAAGTTCCATTTCGCCAAGTATTTCTCGCATTTCTCATAAAAGCCTTCTGCCTTCAATTGCTCCAGGTTTTCACCCAAAGTCTTTCCAGTAACGGTCATAACGTCAAGATGTAGCATCGACTTGATTTCCTCCATTACGGCAGGCGCACCACCCGCATAATAGAAGAACTGAGCCGGCCAACGCCCTGCAGGACGGATGTCGAGCAGGTAATGAGCTCCTCGGTGCATTCGGTCGAACGTGTCACTGTCGATCTCAATACCTAATTCATGAGCGATGGCTGGAATGTGGAGCAGCGAGTTGGTGGAACCACTGATAGCGGCGTGTACCATAATGGCGTTTTCGAATGATTCCTTTGTCACGATATCACTCACCTTCATGCCTTTCAACGCCAGTTGCATCACTTGCTCCCCAGCTTTGCGAGCCATCGTCTTTAAATCTTCTGAAGTGGCAGGCATCAGTGCTGAACCGGGCAACATCAGGCCTAAGGATTCCGCCATAATCTGCATGGTGCTTGCGGTACCCATGAACGAGCAGGCACCACAGGAAGGGCAGGCGTGATGCTTGTAGAACAACAGTTGCTCCTCACTGATTTCTCCTCGTTGGCACATAGCGGAGTAAGCGCCGATCTGCTCCAAAGTGAGCAAGTCAGGACCGGCATCCATTACGCCACCCGTAATCATGATACTGGGCAGGTTTAACCGGCAAAGCCCCATCAGACAGGCAGGCACCGACTTGTCGCAAGAGGCGATGAACACACCTCCGTCGAAACCGGTGGAATTGCCATGAATCTCTATCATATTGGCAATCATGTCTCTGCTCACTAAAGAATAGTTGATACCGTCGTGCCCTTGGGCGATGCCGTCGCATATATCCGTAACGAAATAGCGTGCGGCTTTGCCTCCTGCTTCCGTAATGCCTTTTACGGCTTCATTGACAAACAGATTCAGATGGGCGCTTCCCGGATGAGAGTCGCCAAACGTGCTTTCTACCAATATCTGAGGCTTTTCGAGGTCAGCTATCGTCCATCCCATGCCAATCTTCAGCGGGTCATTCTCTGGCGCCAGCTTCCTCACTTTCTGACTATTCAGTTCCATCTTCAACATCATTTATAATTGCTTTACCAACCAGTTCATAGGCTTGCCTTCAGAATAATCCTGCAAGAGTGGTACCCAGCTGAAATGTGACAAAACAGTTGCAACACCAAATATAGCCAAATCTTCGTTAGAATAGATAATCATCTGGTCATTCTTGGCACCCAATCGTTTGCGAGCTTCCGTATAAGCATACGTGCTTGCCACTTTGCAAGTCTGGTCGCTCTCGGCATGAGCGAAGTACATCGGAAGGTTTACAAAGGCGTCAATATTCATGGTGCTCAGTTCCATATCGGTGCCGTTCCACTTATATACACACTTGCCTTTCCATACCTTTTCTATATCATCAGCATACTGGCCCGGATATTTCTCTTCCACTTTATGAATAGGAACGATTGGATCCATTGCGCAGCAAGGGATTGCTGCCTTGAAACGATCGGCGAACTGCATCATGAACCGCATGGTGCAACCACCGCCAGAGGAAGCTCCTGCACAGAACAGTTTGCTACCATCTACCTTCCCCTCAGCAATCAATTGGTCGATGAATGCCATCTGCAAGGCATTGTTGCGGTCAATCAACTCAATCTTCTCAGGATAGAGTGAGGCACTGTATGTATAGTTAGGGTTGGCAATGGCGAACACTAAAGCAGCACAAGGAACACCTTCCTTTGCCAATGATACCAGACAGCGATTGGCAGTAGCCACCGTCATCATATCCTTGTCATATTCCCCACCACCTATCTGCCAAACCATCAGGGGCACGTTGGGAATTACATTTCCATTGGCATCCTTCGGAAGATGAAGCATATATTCACGAGTCAGGCCTCCGAAGCTGAAGCTGCCTTTGATACAATCATCCAATACATCGATGTGCTCTGCGGACACTTGGTCGGGTGATACGTTCAAGGCTGAATCGATAGCGCAATGCAGTTCCCAAGGGATTACATTTCTGAAATCTTCCCTCCGTCCTGCTTTACTGAAAGGAGTAGCTTGAATGCGGAGTACGTTCTTGTCTGTACTTACCACAATGCCGTCATCCTCAAAAGACTCATACATCTTTCCAGTCGCAGGGTTCATGTATCCACCAGGCACATTATTTACCAAATCGAAATCAGCGGCTGTCAATCCTTTGATAGAGCGAGGATTGGAAACCGTAATCTCTATGGCATTCACCAACATACCGAAATCACCTACTTCAGTACGGATCTCTACTTTCTCCACTTCAGCCGCAGGTCTTGGCCCACAAGCAGTCATCAATAGGGCAGCTCCCATCAATAATGTCTTTCTCATAATCTTCCTTTTAAGTAATAGTAATCGCAAAAGTAGGAACTTTTCCGCTATGTTGCAATACAAGTTGATGAAAAACTTAATTGTCTTCTTTTACAATTCCCTCGTTTTTCTTATCTTTAGATAAGTTACTCCGTCTTGGCATAAAAAAAATGCAAGCATATTTTGTTCTGCTCTCGACTTTTCGTAACTTTGCATACTAATGAATACAAACATTAAATCTATATGTTATGACAACTCAAGTAAAACCAGGAATTGATGGCGACAAGTATGTGCCATACGCAGAACGCACAGGTAATGAATCTGTGGTTTATTTCACTCGCGAACTCTCTGCTGAAGGGCTGGTTAAAGCATATGAACAGGTTAATGGTAATATTTGCGGCAAGGTGGGAGTGAAACTCCATACCGGTGAGAAGAATGGCCCGAACATCATCCCCCGTGAGTGGGTGAAGGAACTGATGGCGAAGGACTTGCCTGGAGCCAATATTATCGAGACCAATACCTATTATAACGATGGAGACCGTTATACTACTCCGCAACATCGTGAGACCTTGGAGGTGAACGGATGGACATTCTGCCATGTAGATATACTGGATGAGTTCGGTACTGGTTTGCTGCCTGTCAAAGGAGGCAAATGGTTCAAGAATATGTCTGTAGGCGCTAACCTCACCAACTATGACTCAATGGTGGCATTGACCCACTTCAAGGGGCATGTGGCAGGTGGCTTCGGAGGAAGCAACAAGAATATCGGTATCGGTTGTGCTGACGGACGTATCGGAAAGGCTTGGATTCACACTACTCCGGGTCAACCCGACCAATGGGATATCGTCAATGAAGAACTGATGGAGCGCATCAGTGAATCTACAAAGGCTTCTATCGATTTCTTCGGCAAGCATGTCACTTATGTGAATGTAATGCGTAATATGTCTGTGTCTTGCGACTGTGAGGGCTTGGCTGCAGAACCGGTTGTTACCCCTAATGTGGGCATACTGTCCTCTACAGATATCCTGGCTATTGACCAGGCTTGCGTTGACATCGTCTTCGCTATGAAGGAGGAAGAACACAATGCCTTGGTGGAGCGTATCAAGAGCCGTCATGGATTGCGTCAGCTTTCTTACATGAAGGAGTTAGGCATGGGTAATGACCGTTATATCCTGATTGACCTCGACAATGGCGGACGCAGAATGACAGTACAGGAAGCCGTGCAGAACCTGAAGCCATTCGTTGGTTAACCTTATGCCATTGACCGTATAGCTACGCCTATCGCCCCCTCTAAATGAGAGGGACGAGGGATAGGCGTGTTTAACCTTTATCGTTAAGCAGAAATATGATGAAAAGAAAACTATACCGTATGCTGTGTATGGCCGGATTGCTCACTTGCATTCCTGCATTTGCACAACAGGGCTTTATGAGCCACATTTATGACTATCTGGAGAATACACAGGTGTTTGAGCAAGGACAGGAAGAAGGTCATGCCTATTATATCCCTCAGTCGAGCCTTTCGCTGAACGGCAAGTGGAAGTTCTTCTTCGCCGATGTACCTGAAGGCATTCCGCAGGATTTCTATCAGACTGGGTTTAACGATAGCAAATGGGGCACGATAGCCGTACCGTCCAACTGGGAGATGCAAGGCTATGGAGACAAGCTGTTCCGCAATGTGCATGCGCCTTTCAAGGCAAATCCTCCCCATGTGCCTCGTGAATATAATCCTACAGGCGCTTACAGAACCTCTTTCAACCTGCCTGCCGACTGGAACGGGCAGGAGGTGTTCCTGCGTTTCGAGAAGGTTGCTTCAGCTTCCTTCGTGTGGGTAAATGGGCAGGAGGTCGGCTATAACGAGGGAGCACAGGAGCCTTCAGAGTATGACATCACACCTTATCTAAAGAAAGGCAAGAATACGGTGGCCGTGATGGTGACCAAATATAGCGACGGCTATTATCTGGAAGGACAGGATTACTGGCGTCTGGCTGGCATCTTCGATGACGTATGGGTGATGGCTACACCGAAGACCCGTCTGATGGATTGGCAGGTGATTACTGATCTGGATGAGCAATATCTGGATGCCGACTTGCAGGTAAAGGCTTTTGTCAAGAACTACGGGGCTTCTGTAAACGGATTGCAGGTGAAGGCGCTTCTGACTGATGGCAAAGGTGCCCAAGTGGCAGAGATGCAAGGGAATGTGCCGTCAGTTGGCGAACGTCAGATTGCTGAAACATTGATGAACAGACACATCGCTAATCCGTTGAAATGGACTTCCGAGACACCTAATCTGTATGCTCTCCGTCTGCAGCTCTTGCAGGATGGCCGTGTGGTTGACGAGGTGAATACCCGCATCGGATTCAAGGAGACCAAGATTATAGGTGAGACTTTCTACTTGAATGGCGTGCCTCTGAAGGTGAATGCGCAGAACAGTCACATGCAGCATCCTGAGATGGGGCATGCGATGACGGAGGACGTGATTCGCAAGGACTTCGAAATTCTGAAGCAATTCAACTTCAATGCTGTGCGTACTTCTCACTATCCTCCTGTGAACAAATACCTCGAATTGGCGGATGAATACGGTTTGTTCGTAATTGATGAGACAGGCGATGAGGCTCACGCAACTGAACAGGTCTCAAGTGACGACAGTTTCTTAGGCATGTATCAGGAGCGTGTGCGCCGGATGGTGCTGCGAGACAGAAACCATCCTTGCGTGTTGTTCTGGAGTGCCGGCAACGAGAGTGGCGAAGGTCCTTTGATTGGTGAGGTCATCAAGGAAGGAAAGAGGTATGACCCTACCCGTTCCTGGATGTATGGAGGCAATGCCTACAGTCATCCGGCAGAAGAAATCATAGGTCCTCGTTATCCTACTCCTGAGGAGCTTGACCTGCAGGTAGGCTTGCATGGTGATGGTGATATCCGTCCTTCGTTTATGGATGAATACCTCTCAGTGGCAGGAAATGGTGGCGGTGGCCTTGATGATTTCTGGCGAGTGATTTATGATCATCCGAGAACGATGGGTGGTGCCATCTGGGATTTCGTAAGTCCGGGACTTACTGAACAAGTGCGCCTCCTTAAAGACAGTTCGCCTTATAATACCCCTGCCCACTTGATGGGCAATGCCCGACTGGTGAAAGGCAGGAACGGAACGGTGCTCGACCTCAATGGTCACGACCAATGGGTGGAGGTCTATCGTGCTGATAATGTGGAAATCAGCGGTGACCAACTGACAATTACCATGCAGACTTATCCTCGCAAACTCATCAGTAGCTGTGGCTCCTTCATCACCAAAGGTAGCAAGCAGTTCGGCATCCAGCAGGAAGGCAAGGAGGACATTACCTTTTATATATATACCGACAAACTCCATAAGGCAACGGGTAAGTTGCCTGCCAATTGGGAGAACAACTGGCATCAGCTTTATGCCGTTTATGATGGCTCGGAGATTCGCCTGATGATTGATAGCAAGGAAGTGGCCAAGGCTGAGGCTAAGGGCGACATCAGGAACCTGCCTATGCCTTTGAATATCGGGCGAAATGAGGAGATTCACGGACAGGAAACTGATGTGTATATCTGTGATGCTCAGATTGATAAGGTGGGCGTATTCGATAAGGCACTGAAAGTTGACGAGCTGTCTCCGGATAAGTCGGTGTTGTGGCTCGATTTCGAAAGCGAGACAAACGAAGGCACTTTCTTCAGCTATGGTATTGGTGCGAGAACTTACGGCAGCATCTGGCCCGACCGTACTCCTCAGCCAGAGATGTGGCAGATGAAGAAGAGCGTGCAGCCGTTGAGCTTCACCCTGCTGGATGCAGCAAACGGTGAGGTGGAGGTTTGGAACCGCAATCATTACCTGCCTGCCTCTCATTACGACAACAGCTGGCAGATAGAATGCGAAGGTAAGGTGTTGGCTTCCGGCACGTTGGATATCCATACGGCAGCTCTACAGAAAGAGGTGGTGAAGGTTCCGTATAGCCTGAATATGGAGGCAGGCAAGGAGTATTTCCTCCGCATCAGCTCGAAACTGAAGCAGGATGAACTATGGGCGAAGAAAGGTTTCGAGGTAAGTTGGGATCAGCTACCTTTGAATCCAATCTCAAATCTCAATGGCCAGCGTCCAATGTTCAATGGTCAACGTTCAACGGTCAACCTCTCGAAGAATGAAGACGGTTACACTATCACAGGTTACGACTTCTCCTACCGCTTTAACACCGATGGGCTGCTCTGTTCTATCGTAAAGGCAGGAAAGGAGTTGCTCAAGGAACCGCTGAAACTGAACGTGTGGCGTGCTCCTCTCGCCAACGAGCAAGACCAGTGGAACTCCTGGAGGGCTTTGTCGCGCGATATGTTTAGCTCTGTCTATGGCATGCAGCTCGCTACTGTCTATTATGCCGCAAACCTCGACCATCTTACTTATACCCCTTTGCAGGTAGAGGCTGTTGAGGGGGATGGGAAAGTATATATAAAGGTAAGGGACTTCATGCAGTTTGGTTCTCCGACTGTTGCCCGTCAGGACAGCTATATATTTGGAGCGCAATATAATGGCTATGAAGAGAACTACCTGTATGTGATTCATTCAGATGGTACTTTGACCGTCAATCACGAACTTACGCCACAAGGCACTATGCCGATGTGGTTGCCTCGCATTGGCTTGACCATGACGCTCGACAAATCATTACAGCAGGTGGATTATTACGGCAGAGGTCCTCAGGAAAACTATCCTGACCGCAAGACGGGTTATGCCGTGGGTCAGTACCACAATACGGTGGACGGTATGTATGAGCCTTACCTTATTCCGCAAGATTACGGCTTGCGCACGGATAACCGCAAGATGAGGCTCTCTGACAGCGAGGGCAGGGGCATTGAGGTGAGCATGAACGAATTGTTCAACTTCAACGTGTCTAATTACAGCACAGAGAACCTCACCAAGGCTGTTTATCAGTATCAGTTGCGTAAGCAGGACGGTGTGACGCTGAACCTTGACTACGCCACCAGTGGCGTGGGTTGTACTGCCCGTGCCATCTTCCCGGCATACAGGGCTTTGCCTACCGCCTATAAGCGAATAATAAATATTAAACTATATTGAAAATGAAAAAGATGACGATGATGCTGGTAGCGGCAGCTATGCTGACCGCATGCCAGCAAGAGCCAAAGATCATAGAATGGGTTTCTACAGCATACGATAATCCATGGCAAGTGAATACCTTACTGGTGACAGATGCGGTCAGTGACTCACTGGTGGTGATTGATACGGCCAAGACCATGCAGACGGTAGAAGGGTTCGGTACTTGTTTCAACGAATTGGGATGGTCTTCTTTGAGTCTTTTGCCTCAAGATGATATTGATGGCATTATGCACGAACTTTTCGAGCCAGACAGAGGCGCAAACCTCACGATGGGGCGAATGCCCCTTGGTGCCAATGATTTCAGCCTGGATTACTACAGTTATGACGAGACGGATGGTGATTTTGAGTTGAAAGATTTCAGCATCGATCACGACCGTCAGACGTTGCTTCCTTTCGTGAAGTCGGCTTTAGCTGTGCAGCCGGATATCAAGATGTTTGCATCTCCTTGGTGTCCGCCGGCTTGGATGAAGTACAACAAGCATTACGCCTGCAACTCGACGGCTGCTATCCGCAAGATGATAGAAGAACGTTTGGCGCAGTTGCCTGACAGTGTGCGTCATCGCATGGGTGGCAATTCGGGTATCATGGGATGGCTGAGCGTGGATAACGGATTGCCTATAGACCAGGTGATTCCTGAAGGTGAGGATGCTTTCATACAGGAGCCTCGTTATCTTGACGCTTACGCCCGTTATTTCGGCAAGTTCATTGACGCATATCGTGCAGAGGGTGTTGACTTCAAGAAGGTAATGCCACAGAATGAGTTCAATTCCTCACAGCCTTATCCGGCTTGTGTCTGGAAGGCAGAGAGCTTAGCGGATTTCATCGGCAATTACCTGGGTCCTGAGATGGAGAAGCGTGGCGTAGAGGTGTATTACGGCACCATAGAGCGTGCTAACCTCGAACTGAGCCATAAGGTGATGAACCATCCTGAAGCCCGTAAGTATATCAAGGGAATGGGATTCCAATGGGCAGGCAAGGATGCGTTGCCGGCATTGCATCAGGAATTTCCCGAACTGCCTTGTTATCAGACGGAACAGGAGTGTGGTGATGGTAAGAACGATTGGGCAGGAGCTATGCATTCCTGGGAGTTGATGAAGCATTATTTTAAATATGGCGTTCAGGCTTACTTCTATTGGAACACCTCGCTTCTCGAAGGTGGCGTGAGCCATTGGGGATGGAGTCAGAACAGTTTGATAACGGTGAATAAGGATGCCAAGACATTCAGCTACACGCCGGAATATTATGTGCTTAAACATGCCAGCCATTATGTGTTGCCAGGAGCTAAATTGCTTGACTTGGGTGGCTCTTACACTGATGCTATGGCATTTGTAAATACCGATGGCAGCGTAGTGGCACTGGTAGGTAACCAGACGGAGAGCGAACAAACTGTTACGCTTCAGTTGAATGGCGTGAACCAAACGGTTTCCCTTGCTCCGAATACCTTGAACACTTTGGTGCTGAAATGATTTACATCAACGATAAAATATTTGATTTTGACCTGAATACGGCGCTCTCTGCTTTGTCGGAGGAGCGTCGGAAACAGGCCTTGCAGTTCAAGTTTGAATTGGGGCAGCGCACTTGTGCAGCTGCTTATCTGTTGCTTTGCGAAGGATTACAGAAAGAATATGGCATTACTGAGAAGCCTGTGTTTGAATACGGTGAGCACGGCAAACCTTTCTTGGCGGGACATCCTGATATTCATTTCAATCTGAGCCATTGCCGTGAGGCGGCTATCTGCATGATTGGCGAACGACCTGTAGGCATTGATGTAGAATCTGTCAGAGAGTATCGCGAGAATCTGGTGAGATTTACGATGAATGAAGCGGAGGTTGCTCAGATAGAACAGGCGGAACGTCCTGACGTGGAGTTCATTAAATTGTGGACGCGGAAGGAAGCTGTGCTGAAACTTTCAGGTGAGGGAATCAGCCGCGATGTGAAGTCGGTGCTTTGCAATGCTCCTGCAAACCTTACCACTGTTGTGAGCCCTGATCTCCGCTATGTTTACAGTTTTTTAATGGATAATGGATAATGGCAAAGAAGTTTTATTTTGCAGGGTCTATTCGTGGAGGACGGGTGGATGCCGACTTATACAGAAGAATGATTGAGTTCCTGCAGCAGAACGGTACGGTGCTCACTGAGCATGTGGGCAGTAAGAAACTGAACCTTACGGAGCAGGGTAGGAGCAAGGATGCCGTGATTTACGACCAGGATACGGCTTGGCTCAAGGAATGTGATATGGTGATAGCCGAGTGTACCTGTCCTTCATTGGGCGTGGGTTACGAACTGGCATACGCTGAGCATTTGGGCAAACCTTGCCACATCTTTTACGACCATGCGAAGACACAGCTCTCTGCCATGCTCACAGGCAATCCTTATTTCCAGATTCATCCTTATACCAGTGAAGAGGAAATCTATAAGGCCCTTAATGAAGCCATAGATTTTCCTATGGCATAACTTTCTATCTATTGATTCCTACACTCTACTCCCTACACCTCATGACCGATACAAAGAAGGGATTCATACAGCTGCATTTGAGCGTCCTGCTGGCAGGTTTCACGGGACTCTTTGGACGATTGATTACCCTTAATGAGGTAGATATCGTCTGGTATCGTATGCTCTTCACCACCTGTATCCTGCTCGTGTTTACAGGCATGCCCAAAGTAGGGTGGCGTAAGTTTCTGCAGCTTTGCGGTTGCGGAGCCTTGTTGGGTTTCCATTGGATCCTGTTCTATGGCTCTATCAAAGCTTCCAATGTTTCTATTGGAGTCATTTGTTTCTCTCTCATAGGTTTCTTCACTGCCATCTTTGAGCCCCTCATCTTTAAAAGGCGTTTTTCTTGGGTAGAGCTTTGCTATTCGCTCATCACGGTGGCTGGCGTACTCTGCATCTTTTCCTTCGATGCGCGCTATCGTTATGGCATCATGATTGGTGTGGTGTCATCTGCGGTTTGTGCTCTCTATGCCATTTGTAACAAGAAAGCCAGCGTGGGCATACCCAGTCGTACGGTGCTGATGTACCAGATGTCGGGAGGTCTCGTTATCGTGAGTGCCATAATTCCCGTTTACCTCTATTTCTTCCCCAGTCAGCAACCCGTGATGGTCATTCCTGAAGGCACCAACCTTTGGCTCATGCTTTGTCATGCACTATTCTGTACAGTTGGCATGTATCTCCTACAGATTCAGGCATTGAAACGCCTGTCTGCCTTTACCGTCAATCTTACCTACAATCTTGAACCATGCTACACAATTGTTTTGGCATTCCTTATCTTTGGCGAAGGGCGTGAAATCAATTTCTCCTTCTATCTTGGTATAGGACTGATTTTACTTAGCGTCTTGCTGCAATCAATAAGGTCGTGGAAATAAAAAAGGGCTGCAAAGTGCAGCCCTGAATGTTTACTTAAGCAGTAGTCAGATTTCAACAGTTGTCTGCAAAGGCAGGTTGTCAGATGAACCGCCAACATAGATTACTGCCTTGCCGTTTTCAACGTTCCAAGCATGCTGGAACTCGTTCCAGTGACGCAAGCGGTCCTTAGGAATCGTGATAGTTACCTTGGTAGTTTCGCCAGCCTTGATGGCGGTACGCTTAAAGCCCTTCAGCTCATATTTCGGACGCTCCACTTTAGAGTCAGGACGACCGATATATACCTGTGACACTTCTTCTGCTGGCATATTACCCTGATTAGCCACATCGAAAGTTACCTCAATGTTTTCTCCTTCAACCTTAGCAGCCAGGTTAGCATACTTAAACGGCACATATGACAAGCCGTAGCCGAATGCGTACATTGGCTTTACGTTCTTGGTGGTGTACCAGCGGTAGCCAACTAATATGCCCTCTGAATAGTCAGCGTCAGCCTTGCGCACAGCGAAGCGGTCGCGATTCACCAGGTTTACGAACACGTCACCACCGCCTTGCTCTTGCTGAGGATAAACGCCTAATGCGTAAGCAGGAGAGTCTTCCAGCTTCCTTGGGAAAGTGAACGGCAGTTTGCCGGAAGGAGCAATCTTGCCCGTCAGTACGTCAGCCAGTGCGTTGCCACCCTCAGTACCGTTGAACCAGCTATATACCAAGCCTTTTGCAATTGGCTCCACCTCACGGAGGTCAACGGGAGCACCTGCCACCATTACTGCTACGATATTCGGATTTACCTCGGCAATAGCCTTCAGCAGTTCATCCTGGCCGAATGGCAACTTAATCGTAGTGCGATCTGAACCCTCTGTTTCCACCTCACGGTTATCACCACCGATGAACAGAACCACGTCGGCACCCTTCACGGTCTTCAGCGCTTCCTTCTTCAAGGATATCATGCGCTTCTCATATTCTTCCATGGCATTCTCTGGCAATTTCTGTCCCCAACGTGCCTGGGGAGCGGGTTCGTAACCACGGGCATAGCGAATCTTAGCCTTTCCTTTCAGCGCTTTCTGCAAGCCTTCCAACGGAGTCACTTCGTAGAGCGTCTTCACGCCTGCGCCTACACCACCTAAAGCCATTGTGCGCGTAGCGTTGTCACCAATCACGGCAATGGTCTTCACCTTGTTGCCCAGTGGCAGCAAGCCTTCGTTCTTCAGCAACACGATGCTCTTAGAAGCCACCTTGTAAGCAATGGCTTGTGTCTCTGGCTGTGAAGTCACCTTCTTGTTAGCCACATCGTCAGGCACAGGATTCACGGTCAAGCGAACGCGCAGGATGTTGCGTACTCTCTGATCAATCACATTCATAGGCACATCACCTCTGTTCACGGCAGCAATCAGAGAATCACCCAGGTAGGTGCTGCTTGGCATCTCGACTTCCAAACCGCCCATTACTGCGCCAACGGTAGAGTGAGTACCACCCCAGTCGCTGATGATCATGCCCTTGAAGCCCCATTCGTTACGCAGGATGTTTTCCTGCAGGTTGAAGTTTTCAGAGCACCATTGTCCCCAAATCTTGTTGTAGGCAGCCATCACGCCCCAGGCGTTGGCTTCCTTGACAGCCATTTCAAATGGGGTGAGGTAGATTTCACGCAACGCACGCTCAGAGATGTTAGCGTTGATAAAACCACGCATGTTCTCCTGACTGTTCACGGCAAAGTGCTTCAGGCACACAGCCTCGTTCATGTCCTGAGACCCCTTGGTATAGCCAATGGCCAGTATGCCGCTCAGCAGTGGATCCTCACTCAGGTACTCGTATGTGCGTCCTCCGGTTGGCAGACGCTGGATGTTCATGGCAGGACCTAAGATCATGTCTTTGCCACGCAGCTTGGCTTCAATAGCCATACCCTTGCCATATTCATAGGCGATGCCCGGGCACCAGGTTGCAGCCAGCGCAGAGCCGGTAGGGAAGAAGGTGGCGCGGTCGGTGTCCCATCCCAGAGGTGTCCAGGAATGGTCTTCCAACTCTTCGCGAATACCGAAAGGACCGTCGGCATACTTCATGTCGGCGATACCCAAACGTTCAACGCCAGCTGAAGAGAACATGGTCTTGCCATGCAGCATATTGACTTTCTCTTCCAGCGTCATACTCTTGATGATTTCGGTGATTTCCGTTTCATGCTGCAGAAGCGGATTGCTTTGCTGTGCGTAAGCTGCTCCGCAAATGAGGGATGCAGCCAACAGAATGATTGATTTTTTCATGAATAGATATGATTTAAACATTGTTTATAACTGTCTGTAATTCTGATTGATTTCCTTGTCTTATACTTTCTTCATAGCTGTCAGTGCCTGTGCGGTCAATACCGTCAGCAGCACTACCTGCAAACTTAAAAAACTTCTCTTCATAACAATGTCATTTTTAATGATGCAAATATATAACAAAATGCTGTCAACTCAAAAGAAATCACGGATTATCTGTTTGGTATTCATTGTCTTTATTCTTAAGTCGCCTTTATCCTTTACCGCACGCACCAATACATGACCGACATCCTCCAGCTTGAAGAAGTTCAGACAAAGTTGATACTGGGTAAGTGTGCTGTCGAACAGATCAGGGAGTGCAGCTGCTCTTACAAGAAGAAGAGCCATATCATCCTTCTGTACGCATGTATTCCTGAACGGATCAGTATGTTCATGTCTTTTATTTATTTCTATAATTATTGTATGATTGCCATGCTTCACTTACATCAACAGATTCAAAGTCTTCTTCAAAGAAGGATGCTTGACAGTCCTCCTTAAAAGGTGACCAATTACCGCATATCGTTCCGTCGTAAGCTATTATTGGCTGGAAAATGCCGCTGTTATTATGGGCACGATGCGTGTATTCTGGAGGAAGCACGATGTCACGACTCTTATAGCTGATGAGGTATTCATCGTATGGAGGAATCAGAAGGAACTTCCCTTTACGGAATCCCCTTATGCGGCACTCTTCAGTCAGATAGAACTGTCTGCCTTTCCACTTCTCCATGTGAATGCTGTTACCAAGGAGAGCAATGCCTTTCCGACAGTCGCTAAAGTTTAGTCCTGACCACCATGCAAAATCCTCCAGTGTAGCTGGTTGGCGACTTTGAAAATACTTCCTGGTAAAGTATGCCAATGCTTCATCATTGTCCATCTTCACAGTTGACTTCACCTTATCTGCTGTAAACGCGTAAGTTGCCTTCATCGGCAGTAAATCACCACTACATAGGATGCCTGCCATTTCTGCCATACGGATATGATAGGACAAGCGATGGTCATCCATCTTCATATCTTTTTCAGCCAAGGCCAGAACGAAATCCTCTTTCGTCACGCTCCTTTTGTCTGCAGCGGTCTTTATAAGAATATCTCTGACTTGCATCAGTTCATCGTCAGGAATCGAAATCTTATTACTGCTCATCCATCCCTTTGTGACGGCAATGGCTTTGGGAGCAAATAGGTCAATCATAGACCAGTAATCTTCAGCAGACACCAGTTGCCATGTTCCTCTCATCAGGTGAAGACGGATAATCTGCCCCTCATCAAAAGCTTTCTTGAATGTCTTCAATGACGGTTTACGAGTGCGCATTGCCACTGCCCAGCGCATCATGCGATATTCTTGTGCTTGCATGGCACACATATATCGCACCACTTCAGTAGGGTCGGCGAACTGAGGTGCCGCAAGTTGATGGTTGAGAAGTCGGATGACTATAGGATTCATACTATTTCGTATTGCTGAGTTTTGCATATGCTTCACCCATCAGCAGATGGTCACCATCATGAAGAAGCTGCACATCAATTCCCTTTTGGAATATAAGTATGATGTCAGAGCCACCGAAAAGGAAGTAACCCATTTCCTGGCCTCGTTCCAATTTGTCACCTATGTGCAATGAGGGAAGCCAGTTGCAGGAACATATCTGCGACATACCAACCGGCATCATGGCTACCAGACCGTACTCTTCAGTCTCGATGATGGCACACGAACGCGTCTCAACCATCTGGAAGCCCATGTTATTCTGGTAGTAGTAGAGTTTCTGCTCATTGTCCCAAAGCGTGTAGCCGCCACCTGCTGCTACACCTGGGATGGTACGCAGTTCGCGCAATGTACCACTTACCGGCGAATGATAGCGGTGGTAGTCGTTCACGTCAAGGAAGGTGTGGGTCAGTGTACCTCCGGCGAAGGCTCCATGATATTCAGAGTCTTGTCCTATGAGTTTACCGATGTCCGATAGCTTGGCTGTCTTGATTTGCAGGTTGGCAGGGTAAATGAGCTGATTGTCATCGCTGATAGTCCAAAGATCCTTAGGCCACGAATCGGCAGGAGCTACCACATCTGCATCAGCTATCGGGCGCACTTCAGGTGACGAAAGCCGTCGGGAGAAGAAGTCATTGAAGGTGCTCCAGTTCGCTCCGTCCTCATACCAACCCTTCGTAAGCCCCCAATCGGGGTCGCTGGCTACCATATTATAATATGTGTTGTTCCAGCTCTCTTCAGTAGATAACCAGTCTCCCCAAGACTGGACGTATGTGGTGAGCCAGGAGGCGAAAGGTTCCACGAATTCTACCGTAGGATAATAGTAACCTCGGTCTTTCAGTTCATCCAAGGGTTGGTCAACGACAAACCAGAAATAGCCAACGCCTTGATCTGTTCGTCCGTAAAGGGACTGCCCGTATTGGGTGGGCGACGAGGTGGTCATAATATCCCAAGGCAGGTGTCGCACGTTCCAATCTACAAAGTCGTAGAATTCCTCCAAAGTCTGAGCCGGATTGTAACGACGGTCGGGATTTACTTGAGCTGCCTGACTAATCGCATGTTCCAAAAGGGTTCGTACCTCTGTGTTCTCGTTGCAGATGTTTATCAGCGCATAGACTGCCTCAGTATGCTGTTTCTGAGGCAGGACTTTTTCTGCTGGATTATCATCACTGCAGGAAGTCAATACGCAGCCGTTACCAATAAGAAGCAGGATGGCTACCATCCATAGTCTTGTATATTTCATATTTATATCCTCTTTATTTCAATACTATTATATCCATCCAGCGAGTGGTTGGGTTCTTGCTCATGAAATCATGCTTGATGGCATTGGCAAAGAAGTTATCATTTACAGCCATAGTTCTTCTCGTTTTTGAGATTACAACCGAGATTACATCTAAAAGACAAAGTTAGGAAAAAATCTGCAAATAGACAATACACAAGTCAAAAATCTGCAAACATCCGAGCAATCTTTAACACTTGAAACCAAGCGATTTACAGCGGTATGTTTGCAGATTTTATGTTTTTCTATGCAGTGGGTTCACTTGCCCACGCACCATCGACAATCAATTGAATACCAGCGTTCTGTGAATTTAATTGGTACTTGGCTTATTATCGAAAGTTTTTCGAAAGTAAACGAAAATGCAAATGTTTGATAGTTGGTACTTTGCTGTTTTGGCTTGTACCGCGCCTTTTTGCTCGATTTGAGAGTTTCTCGCCAGAATGTATTATCCCGCTAGATTTCAACAAGTTTCTCTCTGTACTCTACATGTTTCAATTGCGCTGCAAAGTTACACATTTTTCACGGAAAACGTGCAGAATGCGCAACTTTTTATAGTTCATCCCAACGAATAGAATATGATTCCAATATCTTTGCGGGTATTTGTAGTTCTGTAGCGGTTTTGCGCCAGTCTTTGATGGCAGCACGCACCTCCTCAATAATTTCTGATGCTTCTTGGTGTTCAAGCATGTAGCTCTCGCTTGCAGAGAGTAATGC
>JAFUVZ010000079.1 GCA_017471185.1 Bacteroidaceae bacterium | reverse complement strand
TGCTTGAAGACAAATCAAAGAGGATGGTGTTGAAAGAATTGAAGGACAAAGGAGCATCATACAGACAACTGGAAAGATTGACGGGTGTTGGACGTGGACTGATACAAAAACTGTGATGCCATTGACCTGTCCCCGTGGCACTCGCGTGAAGGCATCGGACTTCAATATCTCGGATATTTCCATTCACGAGGAGGAGATAAACTTTACGCCCGAAATGGAGCTGATGATCAAGAACACCCAGGGTATGCCGGAGAAAGCGAAGGAGGAGATTCTGAAAAAGGGGACGCTTCACTCGGACGAGATGTTTTTTGTGCATCATACCAGTAATGGTGACAAGGAGCTGGAAGAAGGGCTTGAGTCGAGGGGAACCAAGCGGTATATGGGGCTGGCTACGCTGCTGTATGACCTGTTGGTTCGCGGTGTGATTCTGCCCATCGACGAGGTGGAGACAAGCATCCACTATGAGTTGCTGTCATACTTTATCAAGGTGTTCCTGGTGAACAGCAAGCGGGGAGGTCAGCTGGTGCTTTCGACGCATGACATCAACCTGCTGGATGAGGATTACATCCGTAGGGATGTGGTCTGGTTTACGGACAAGAATGACGGCGGTGAGACACAGTTGGTAAGACTCTCGTCACTCGGGCTGCACAAGACGCTGTCGGTGTACAACGCCTACAGGCAGGAGAAACTGGTGAATCTGCCGTTCCTGGATAGTATTTACATGGATATGGATGAATACTATGGAGAAGAGAGCGGTGAATAGGAAGGTAAGGAAGAGCATTGCGGCTGACGGAGTATCGCTATGTCGACGATATACGTACCACGGAGCGGTATAGGTTCAGCCTGGCGCCCGGTATCCCTAAGCATTCGGACGTGGATGATATTGTAAGGCTGGCACAGGAGCGCCTAAGGGCGGGTTATGACTACGTGCTGTGCCTGATAGATATGGATGTGATAGAGAGCAGCCACGAGAAGATGGAGCATTACAGGACGCTGAAGCGGGAGAATCCGGATATCATCTTCGTAGAGTCCAGTCCCTGTACGGAATACTGGTTTTTGATGCACTACATGCCAGGTCCGTCGAGCAAGGAGTATGCTGACTACGATGCCGTGGCGCAGGCGCTGAAAAGGCATATCCCTGACTACGACAAGACGGAAACTTTTTTCAACAAGACGCATATTTATCGGGAATTGAAGGAGAAGGGTGACATGGCGCGGGCAATTGAGATCTCGCGAGAACTTGAAGCGCTGCGCGTCAGGGAGCCGGAAGTGTACAGGTCGTACTCGCAGATGTACAAGCTCTTTGATGTGATTGAGAGGATAATGGGGTAGATGGATTCTTTTGGACCTACAAGTCATAAGTTGAATGTTGTAGGCAGAGAGTTGCTGAGAATTAAGAAGGGTAGATAAAAACTTGACGATGACAAATGAAAATAATAGATAAGAATCTTTTGGACGAAATTTCCGCACAGGCAAATGAATCTCCACGCCTGCGCATGAACTATATTTTTATCGTAACTGTTCGGTGAACCCCGTCATTGCCATATAAAATAATGTACATACCTTTGCCGCTGAGATTTCACTTTAAAATTTTAGCGACAATGAACAACAAAAAGCAAGCCAAGCAGCCTCTCTTTGCAGAGGTAGAATTGACGGGAGATGAATTCAAGCAGTCCCCCAGTACTCACATGCAGCGTACAAGATTCCTGAAGTTGGTATATCCCAACGACGTGACCTTGATTCTTCCTAGTGACATCAGTGCCAGCCAACTTGAGCAGTACATCAACATAACAGTGTAAGCCAAGCACAGTAGGGAGCACAGTAGGGATGGTTCTTTCTGTGCACAAGTCGCGAAGGCATCTCTGCCCAAGGCCAAGCTACCGTCGAAGCGTTTAATGGGAGGAATTGAAAAAAGATAAAAAACATCTTGCTTTCTTTGAACTATCCAACATTTGTTCTATATTTGCAAAAAAGTATTGGGTATGAAAACGACTGCGGAAATACTGAACTTGCTGAAAGACTACAAGATAGTAGCCTCAGATAAGTATGGCATTACGCGACTTGGTGTCTTTGGGTCTGTAGCTCGTGGTGAGCAGACTGACCAAAGTGATGTTGATATCTGCTATGAAGGTGAGGCTCCTTCTCTCCTTACGCTGGAGATGATTCAGTCTGAATTGGAACTGCTGTTAGGTTGCCCTGTCGAGATGATAAGACTTCGCAAGAACATGAACCCAATGCTTTTGCAACGTATAAACAAGGAAGGAATCTATGTTTGATACAGAGCTTGTATATAGTAGTCTGAAACAGATTCAAGGTGCAGTTGAACTGATCATTGAAAGGTCTGAAACGGTTAATAATGTTGACGATTTCTTAACTTCTCCTGGAGGCGTGTTGAGGTTGGATGCTCTTTGTATGAATCTCATTGCATTAGGCGAAGCAGTCAAAGGTTTGGATAAGTTGACAGATGGACAACTGCTACCTAAATACCCTGAAGTTTATTGGCAGGGAATAATGAAAATGCGTGATAAGATCGCTCATCATTATTTTGAGATTGACGCAGATATTGTTTTCAAAACATTGAAAGAAGATATCCCTCCTTTGTTGCCAGTAGTTGAAAAGATAATTCAAAGCATTCTTTAAGTAAACCTATGTCGAAGGGATTGCAGACATGTTGGCAATTCGTAGACGACTGGTTGAAATAGCCAAGAAACGAATGACAACCGTCAATGGTTGGATAGTCAAGTAAATGAACCACAACGATTTGTCATCAAAACTGGCGCAGGTCATAGAGCAGATTCCAAGGGATGTATTTTATGACTTTTGCTGTTCTTATGCGGAGGCACATGAGGAACTGGCTATGGCATTGGTGTAACTGCTCGTCTGCCTAAGGGCAAGCTACCGTCGAAGCGTTTTACGGGAGGAATTGAGGAATGGTTTGCCTGATATAGCAAAAAACTCAGCTTTTATTTGCTTTTTGTTGAAAAGTACATATCTTTGTACCCGTCAATATAATTACGTATTGCTTATGCCTGAAATCAACAGTAAATTAACATTGTTATGCAGAAAATAGTTTTAGACAATCAGTGTGTCTTTGTCACTGGAGCTGCCGGATTCATTGGCTCGAACTTAGTGAAGCGTCTGTTTAAAGACTTGAACGGGGCTACTATCATCGGTATCGACAACATGAACGACTACTATGATGTGGCTCTGAAGGAATACCGTCTTTCTGAATTGAGAAATAGGAATGAAGAATTAAGAAAGAACAATAATAAGTGGGTGTTCGTCAAAGGAGATATTGCGGATAAGCAGGCTATTGACGGCATTTTTGCGGAGTATAAGCCGCAGGTGGTGGTTAACCTGGCTGCTCAGGCTGGCGTACGCTATAGCATCACCAATCCTGATGCGTATATCATGAGTAACATGATTGGCTTCTACAATATCTTGGAAGCTTGCCGCCATAATCATGTGGAGCATCTGGTGTATGCTTCGTCCAGTTCCGTTTATGGAGGTAACAAGAAAGTGCCGTTCTCGACGGATGACCGTGTGGATAATCCTGTGTCATTATATGCTGCCACCAAAAAGAGCAATGAGCTGTTTGCACATTGCTATTCAAAGCTGTATGACATTCCCACGACTGGATTGCGTTTCTTCACGGTTTATGGCCCTGCCGGTCGTCCTGACATGGCGTACTTTGGATTCACCAACAAACTGTTGAAGGGCGAGACGATTCAGATATTCAACTACGGTAACTGCCGTCGTGACTTCACCTACGTCGATGACATCGTGGAAGGTATTGTCCGTGTGATGCAGGGTGCTCCGGAGCGAAAGAAGGGTGAGGATGGCTTGCCTGTTCCTCCATACGCAGTATATAACATAGGCGGTGGCCAGCCAGAGAGCTTGCTCGACTTCGTACAGATTCTGCAAGAAGAACTGGTACGTGCCGGTGTCCTTCCCGCAGACTTCGACTTCGAGGCTCACAAGCAACTTGTCCCTATGCAGCCAGGTGATGTACCAACGACGTATGCAGATGCCACAGCCCTTGAGCGTGATTACGGGTTTACACCAAAGATTCCGTTGCGAGAGGGTCTAAGGCATTTCGCAGAGTGGTATAAGGAGTTCTATGACCGCAAATGACGGAAATGTATGTCCCTTCTGCCCGGAGGAACGCAAGGCAAAGCGTGATGGGTTCGCACGTCCCATCATGGAAACCATGAAACTATGGATGGAGACCGAGAGCGTGAAATACAGTGAACCGTCACTCTGCTGGCGGGTTCATAATTTGCCATTATTCTTGCAGAAATGGGATTAATTGCTTATTTTTGCAAGCGATAAGTCAAGACTGGAGAAACGGGTTCAGGCAAATATCCTAATAAATACTTGTGTGACGTGTTTCGGATATCATAAGTCTTAACGGGTCTAAAATTTGAACTATAAAGTATTATAACATGAATATAGCAGTAGCAGGAACGGGCTATGTCGGTATGAGTATCGCCACATTGTTGGCGCAGCACAACCATGTGACCGCAGTAGATGTAATACCTGAGAAGGTGGAGAAGATCAATAACCGCATATCTCCGATTCAGGATGAGTATATTGAGAAATATCTGGCAGAGAAGGAGCTTGACCTGACCGCCACTTTGGACGGTGCGTCAGCATACAAGGACGCAGACTTTGTAGTGATAGCGGCCCCTACCAACTACGACCCGCAGAAGAACTTCTTCGATACCCATCATATCGAGGATGTCATCAACCTCGTGCTGAGTGTCAATCCCGATGCCGTGATGGTCATCAAGAGTACGATCCCAGTCGGTTATTGCCGTTCACTCTATGTTAAATACGCTTTGAGATTCCTGACAGATCCGGCACTGAAGGACAAGAAGTTCAATCTGCTCTTCTCGCCGGAGTTCCTTCGTGAGAGCAAGGCTCTCTACGATAACCTCTATCCCAGCCGTATCATCGTGGGATACCCCAAGGTATTGCCTGGCGACCGTAATGCGAGGTGGGACGAGGAGAACGCTGCCATCGCTGCTATCGGTTCCCATGATGCAGCTGAAAAGGCAAAAGCCTTTGCGGTTCTTCTGCAAGAAGGTGCGATCAAGGAGGATATTGATATCCTCTTCATGGGCATGACCGAAGCTGAGGCAGTAAAACTTTTTGCCAACACCTATTTGGCTTTGCGTGTAAGTTATTTTAATGAGCTTGACACATACGCTGAGGTGAAGGGTCTCGATTCCCAGGCAATTATCTTAGGTGTCGGCCTCGACCCTCGTATAGGAACCCATTACAATAATCCCAGCTTTGGCTATGGTGGCTACTGTCTTCCCAAGGATACCAAGCAGTTGCTGGCTAACTATGCGGATGTGCCACAAAATATGATGACCGCCATCGTGGAGAGCAACCGTACCCGCAAGGACTTCATTGCCGATGAGGTGCTGCGCAAGGCAGGCTACTATACCGCTAACAGCGACTGGAGCCAGAGCGCGGAGAAAGAAGTTACAATCGGAGTATTCCGCCTGACGATGAAGAGCAATAGCGACAACTTCCGCCAGAGTGCCATTCAGGGCGTTATGAAGCGAGTGAAGGCAAAGGGTGCCAATATCATCATCTATGAGCCTACACTCAAAGACGGCGACACATTCTTTGGTTCGAAAGTCGTGAATAACCTTGATGCCTTCAAGAGAGAATCTGATGCAATCATCGCCAACCGCTACGACTCAGCACTTGACGATGTTCAAGATAAAGTCTATACTCGAGACATTTTTAAACGAGATTGAAGATGCTATCCATAGCCCTTTGCTCGGCTATCCAGGAATGCAGAAACAGATGGTGTTATGAAGTAGCGTAAGGGGTGCGGTTGATGATGCTGCGGCCAAGGGTTACTTCGTCTGTATATTCAAGTTCGTCGCCTACGCTGACACCACGGGCCAGGACGCTGAGCTTAACGGGGTAGTCTTTCAGGCGACGGGAGATGTAGAAGCTGGTGGTGTCGCCTTCCATGGTGGTGCTGAGGGCGAAGATGACTTCCTTGACCTCGCCCTGGCTGATACGTTCAACCAGACTGTCGATTTCCAGGTTCTTAGGACCGATGCCATCCATCGGACTGATAATGCCTCCTAAAACATGATAGAGTCCATTGTATTGCTGGGTGGCTTCTATGGCCAGCACGTCGCGGATGTTCTCCACAACACAGACGGTGCTGGGATCACGACGGGGATTGGAGCAGATGTTGCAAGTTTCGGTATCGCTGATGTTATGGCAAACCCGACAATACTTCACATCATGCTTGAGCTTGATGATGGAGTTGCCGAAGGCTTCTACGGTAGCAGTGTCCTGACGCAACAGGTGCAGTACCAGACGCATGGCGGTCTTGTTGCCGATGCCCGGCAGCTTAGCGAATTCATTCACAGCCTTTTCTAACAGTATGGATGGATATTGTACGTTTGCCATAAAATTGATCTATTAATAGTTATTATCTTATCTTTCTTTTATTGTCACCTTGCAGAACTGCTTGTAATCACAGTACTTACAATTGTCTGGACGGTTTTCTGTCTGACGGAACGGGGTTTCTGGATTAAAGATTTCATGAAGGAGCTGCTGCAAACGTTCACGGAATTCTTTCTCTAACAGACTGAAATCATTGACCGGAGCGTTGTTAAACTTAATGTCCGTAGAGAAGTCATCAGAAGTTGCCGTCTTGAGAATCAATAAACCTGGCGCAACATACTTTTCTTTCTGCAAACCACAAACGACGGCGGAATAGAGGAAAGTCTGGAAGATACGGTGATCACGATTCTTACCTGTAAAGATATCTTCTATATCAGGTACTGGCCTTACAGGTTTTCCACCTGTCTTATAGTCGATGATGCGCAATGTACCGCCCTTACAGTCCATACGATCAATCTTTCCGCCAATCTTCAGATGATATGTTCCGTAAGGTGTTTCCACTTCCATGTCTTCACTAACAATCTGCTCCATGCCCATCATGACAAACGGCGTATAGTTGATGTCAAGCTTCAACAGATTCTCTAAGTAACGGATGATAACGCTTCGGTTGATCTGCTGGATTCCGTTGTATTCCGCTTTCGCCTGCTCATCTAACTTAAAGAATTCGTGCTTGAAAGCCCTGTCCACATAATTGTGCAGACGGGGCTTGTCTTTTAGAACAGCCTCTAAATCAGATTTATTAATGATGTCACCATGGGCGGTGAGGTCTTTGTACAGCAGCTCTGCCGCACAGTGGAAGATGCTACCGAACGCGGCATTGTCAATCTCATCGTTCACCTCGTCAGGACGACGGATGCGCAACACGTATTTGTAATAGAAATTCAAAGGGCAATTCAAATAGGTGTTCAGCGCTGAAGGTGACAGATACCAGTCGGGATGCTTCTGGCTGTCGTAGTTCTCATACAACATCTCCATAATTTCCGGCGTTTTCTCGATGACAATCGTGCGTTCTTCCAAAGGCGACTGCCCTGCCTCCAATTGTTCAAGTCTGATAGGATAGGGGACTTCGGTGAGCAGCTGCAGCATGAACCTGGACATCTCACCCCGATGGATCCCGTCGGTGGAGTTGTTGTAAAGCAAGGTCACCGTTTCAGCACGTTGAATCAAGCGGTAGAAATAATAGGCATAAACGGAATTCTTGTGCTCAATGGTGGTCAAGCCGAATGCCTTTCGCAAGTTGTAAGGAATGAACGATGCTTCGGCTTCGGCCTTGGGAAGCTGGCCCTCATTGACAGACAGCATAAGCAGATTTCTGAAGTCCAGGTTTCTGGTTTCCAGTACACCCATGATCTGCAAACCGATGGCAGGCTCTCCATGAAATGGGATGGAAGCACCACTCAATACCCTGCCCAGCAGTTTGCGGAATGTGTGCGCATTCACTGTCAGATCGCCTTGCTGGATGAGGGTAAGGAGACGGTTGACGAGCGTATAACTCTTGAACAACGATTCGCGGTACAGCTGCGTATAGATGCCATCCTCATCAGGGCGGTTACGATAAATCTCAGTAACTTCCAACAACATATTGGCCAGGTAGGTGCACAGTGCCAGATTACCTTGCTGAGGAGTGAAAGCCTTTACCAAGAATTCATCACGCTGCAGTTCGGAAGGAAGCGGGAAGAATCGGTTGCTGGTTACAATATCCCGTTCAATCTGCTGTGCGCATGAAGACAACTGACGGGTATAGGGATGACGCAGGAAAGCAATGACTGCATTATATTTATACCTGCCGGAATCTGGGTCATAGCCGATGGTCTGCAGGTCGGTAATCACAGTGATAAAGCTATATACTGGCGTTTGCGACAACGGGAACCCCATGGTGATATTGACATGCTTCACACCTTCCGGAAGGGCATGGAGCACGGGTTGCAACAGGCTTTCATTGCACAACACAACGGCATTTTCCTTTTCCGGGCAATCCTTAGAGAGTGCTGCATACCATTGTGGCAGGAAACGGGCCTGGGCATTCTCTGTAGGTGAGGCGATGTAGCGTATCTGCTTGGGTTGTTTCATGGAGGAGAAATGCTCCTCTGTCAAGGCGTTGGGGAACAACTTCAGGTTACGCAATATGAATTCGCCTGCCTCATGGGTGAATGCTGGTGTCGCCTGTCTGGGCAAGGTGGTGTATGATTCATCGTAATCCCAGTAGAACAGTGCCTTACCGGCTTCCTGTAATTTAGAGAAAAGGGTAATCTCTACCTTGCTCAATACATTGAAGCCTACGAATGCCATGTGGTCATATTTCAGCAGGCCGGTATCGAGTTTCTCAACGACATCACGATAGAGCATGCCTTCATAGGCAATGCCTAATTCGCTCAACCGATGTCTGAAGGCTTGATAGATGGCTCCCAGACGGTTCCATACGGAAACGAAACGCTGTTTCAGTTCCGATGTCCTCTCAATGGAGAAATGATCGAAGAACTGGCGGATGGCTGCCTGCTGCTCTGGAGAGAGGTAGCTCAGGTCGTCGAGATTTCTCAGTTCCTGTAGGTTGCTGAACAGCTGCCTGGCGTCTGCCATGTTCTTATCCACATCATTGAAGTCGCTGATGAGCAGCTCTCCCCAAGGATAGAAATCGTCCAGCGTTTCATCGCTGTTTGTCTCATTTCTATATACTTTATACAATTCACAAACCAGGCGGATGGGGTCTCCCAACTGCCAAGGGGAGAGGGTGGTGAAAAGATCCTGGATGCTGATGTAGGAAGGTGACCAGACAGGAGAGCCTGCCTGACGAGCCAAATGCTCGCTGAAGAACAGGCTGGCACGTTTGTTGGGGAAGATGACGGCTGTGTGCGACAGGTCATTTCCGATACGCTGGTATATATCTTGTGCTGTTATTTCTAAAAACGTCTTCATACTTTCTCAATCTTGTTTTCATCTACATACCATAGGTAACCGCTAATGCCAGTGTAGCCCATGCGTGACAGTAACTCCATGTACTGACGCACCTGCTGCCGGTGGCTATTCTTTGGCTTGCCAAATTTAAAATCAAGAACAATCATTTGATTATCGCGAAGCATAACACGGTCTGGCCTGCGCTGTTGCAAACCATCTTCATTCATCCAGATAATCTCCTGCTCATTGAACAACTGCCAGCTGCCATCATACCAAGGCTGTATCTCTGGCAGGCTGAAGGCTCGTCTTGCCTCTTCACGAATCTCCTGCTCACTGATGACACCACCGATCACGCCTTCTGAAACCAACTGCCTGATGGCAGGCTCGATATCGTCCAACGTACGGATGGTGGAGAACAGGGTATGCAGGATGCTGCCTCGGTTCATGAAACGACGGGAAGATGCTGCCTCGTCAATGCGGGCAATGAAATCAGCGGAACGGTTGGACTCACGGAACTCCACATCTGGATGACGGCTTGTCATGTTGATTGTGGTAGCGACAGGCTTCTGTGCCAACCGATTGGCGGATTGCTTACCTTTCTTTTCCTCGTAAGGATACAGTTCACCGTATTCGAAAACCTGGCCTTCCTCATTCCAAGTGGCTGATAAGTTCTGTGCAACAGTAGGTAATACGGCGTGCAGAAGTTCTGAGAAAAAGCCATTCTTGATATTCTGATTGCTAAAAATCAACAGGTTCTTTTCCGCACGTGTCATCGCTACGTAAAGGATGTTCAGGTTATCTACCCAAAGCTGTAGCCTTTCTTCCAGATAATCATCCTTAAAGGTAGAAGTGAGCATCTTGCCAGAGAATTTCACGGGAACCATATCCAGCTGGTTGTATGGCTCTTCCTGTGGTTTGCTCCATACGATTTGCTCATTGTTAGTGGTCAATGTCCAGTCGCAGAAAGGTATCAGTACGGTATGGAATTCCAAACCTTTGGATTTATGTATCGTCATGATACGGATGCCGTCAATCTCACCGCTCGGAATGGTCTTCTTGCAAAGCGTCTCATCCCAATATAACAGGAAGGAAGTCAACTCGGATGAGTGATCATCGAGGTATTCGCTCACGGCATCATAGAACTTGAACATATAGGCATCCTGATTCTCAATCCTGTGAAGTGAGAAGAGCTCGTACAGTTCCTCAACCAACTCGTATAATGGCATTTGCTGTAACTCAACCAACCTGCTTTCAAATGTTGACCATTGGGAGTTGATCATTGACTGTTGATTACTATCGTCAGATGGAATGTGCGTCATGCTTAAGTCAAATCGTAAGCTGGCTTTTGCAATCTCGTCTTCAGGATTGGACAAGAAACGAAGGGCACCAATGATGATATTGACAGCAAGGGATGCATCCAACCGGAATGCCTCGTCGGAAACGACGGGGATGTTAAGCTGTGAACTGAAATAGCGGGCAATGCCCTCTAATCTGCCTTCCTTGGTGGTACGAAGCAGAATGGCTATCTGATTCAGGGGTATGCCTGCCTCCTGCAGACGCAACACCTCTTCACCCATCATCTGAATGGTTTTTTCTTTATAAGGGAAGCCTTCCTCCTCTTTGATAAATGTCGCCTTGACATAACCGGCTTCGTGAGTCTTGCGGGAGTGCTGGGTGACGTCGCTATAAGCATTGAGCAACGGCTGGCAGTCCTCGTTCAACTCATCTTTATATCTTCGATTCAGTTCCTCAATGATTTGGGTGAACAACTGGTTGTTGAAGTTGATGATTCGAGTCTCGCTGCGGAAATTGCTCTGCAGAGGTTCGATGCGTACTTGAAACGGAGTCTGCTGTTCGCGCATGTTGTTCAGAATGTTCCAATCACCGTTTCTCCAACGGTAGATGGATTGCTTGACATCACCCACGATGAGACTGTCAGACCCTTGTGCCAGTCCTTCCAACACCAACGGCTTGAAGTTGTTCCACTGCATACGGCTGGTGTCCTGAAACTCATCGATCATGATATGACTGATGCTGGAGCCTATCTTCTCGAAGATGAATGCGGAATCGTTCTCACTGATGAGGTTACCCAGCAATTGGTTAGTATCTGCCAACAGGAAACGGTTCTTCTCCCGGTTTTCTGAGGTTACTTCATCACGGATAGTGTTGATGAGCTGTAGTTGGTAGAGGTAACGAGTCGCCAAGTCGCAACTGTGGATGACTTGCACAGCTTCCAGTCTGTAGCTCTCTGCAGCATTGAGGAGAGGCATCAACCAGTTTGAAGCCACTTCAGTAGTAAGCTGCTTCTTTTTACTCTTAGCGTTTACCCAGCAGTCAGCATTTGTCATACGCTCCGAGATGCGTGTTCCTGGCATTTTGCTGTCGTCAAACTTGTCTTCCTTGAGCTTGTCGAAATAATTCTGAACATCCTTTCCATATTTCAGGTCTGCTAACTCCAGACCATTGTTTTCCATGATCTCAGTGAACTGTTTTCGGTATGAATCAAATTGCTTGACAGTCTCCTTTTTTTTCCTGTTCAGTTCATTCTGGTAAGAACTGAGAAGGTTCTTCACTTGCAACTGTTCATGGAGGTTCTGGCTCTTTTCCGCAAAACTTTCGTTGAATATGTTCTTTCCAAAAGTCTTGAGATCTGTTTGCACTCGCCAGTCTTTTCCCTCATTAATCTTTGACTCAATGAAATCGAGAATCCAGGTCAACACTTCAGAACGCTCGTCGAGCTTGGCAATCATGTTATCTACAGCTTCTTCCAGTACGGTGGAACTGTCTAACTCGATGTTGAGGTTAGAACCGATGCCAAGTTCCCGGGCTAAGTTTCGTGTTACAGTCTGGAAGAATGAATCGATCGTGGTTACCTGGAAGCGGTTGTAGTCGTGCAGGATGTTGCGTAACGCTTCACCTGCACGTTGCCTGATCTCCTCTTCTGAAAAACCTTTGCCCATCGTCTTCAGCCGTTCACTGACGCTGCCGAGGTAGGGGACAGCTGCTTCATCACTCTGCCAGATGCCCCACAACTGCTGCAGGATGCGTTCCTTCATCTCTGTAGTGGCCTTGTTGGTGAAGGTTACTGCCAGGATATGTCGGTATGCCATCGGACTGATGATTAACCTCTTGATGTATTCCACCGTCAGTGTGAAAGTTTTTCCAGAGCCGGCGGATGCCTTATATATGAGTAATTCCATCTGATAATACCTTATTTATATATAGGGGAACAATTATCTTTCGAACAAAGATATGTAAAATGTGGCGAAAAACCAAAGTTGTCTTTGAATTTATATTTTGTTTGAGTAATTTTGTAGGCAATAAAAAACTAATTTGATAAGCGATGAAAGAAAAGATTTTAGTTACGGGTGGTACCGGTTTCATCGGTTCGCATACCGTGGTTGAATTACAGAATGCTGGATATGAGGTGGTGATTGTGGATAACCTCTCTAATTCCAAGGCTGATGTCGTGGACAGCATTGAGCAGATAACGGGTGTTCGTCCTGCATTTTATAACATCGACTGCCTGGACTACACGGCACTTAAGCTGGTGTTCCAGAAACAGTCTGGCATTAAGGCAATCATCCATTTTGCTGCCAGTAAGGCTGTGGGTGAATCGGTAGAGAAACCTTTAAAATATTATCGGAATAACCTGAACTCTCTGATTAACCTGTTGGAGCTGATGCCATTGTTCCAGGTGGAGGGCATCGTGTTCTCTTCATCCTGCACTGTTTATGGACAGCCTGACGTTCTGCCTGTTACAGAAGACGCACCAATCAAGAAAGCTGAATCTCCATACGGGCAGACCAAGCAGATTTGCGAACAGATTATCCGTGATACGGTGAAGTCGGGCTCACCGATCAGCTCTGTGCTGCTGCGTTACTTCAACCCGATAGGGGCACATCCAAGTGGTTTGATTGGTGAATTACCGAACGGAGTACCGCAGAACCTGGTGCCGTTCATTACCCAGACTGCAATTGGTATCCGTGAACAGCTGAGTGTATTCGGTGACGACTATGATACGCCAGACGGGTCTTGCATTCGCGACTATATAAACGTAGTAGATCTGGCGAAAGCCCATGTACATGCCATTGGCCGCATCTTGCAGAAGAAACAGCTGGAGCCTGTGGAGGTATTTAATATCGGTACCGGAAAAGGGCTCTCTGTCTTGGAACTGGTACATGCCTTTGAGAAAAGTACGGGCGTGAAGCTCAATTACCGCATTGCAGGCAGAAGGGCAGGAGATATCGTCAAGGTATGGGCTGACCCGAAGAAAGCCAATGAGGTTCTGGGATGGAAAGCGCAAGAAACGATAGAAGATACGCTCCGTTCTGCTTGGAATTGGCAGGTAAAACTGCGTGAAAAAGGCGTTCAGTAATAATTTTACACTTTATTTTGTAAAAAATACGCTTAAAATTTGTTTAGCATTATAAAAAATACTAATTTTGTTTCCAGATTACCTGAGTGGCATGATAGTATGTGAATATAATTCTGTCGCACTTATGTCTTTCTTGACATGAACAGGTTAATTGAATAGTAGTTTTGTCGTGTTTTATTTTGTGTTTGTGTTGTGAGTCAGGCTTTGTTGAGAAACAAGGCCTGATTTTGTTTTTATGAATACCCCTTTTGCATCTGATTAAGTTAAATAATGTAAATTTAGGGTGTTTTATTAGTACTATGTATTGCAAGGTACTAAAATAATTTCATATCTTTGCAAAACCAAAGAAACCCGAAAGGAAAGCATTTGGAAATATACTACACTTAAAACATATAGGATATGAGTAACGAAAATGCAAAATCACAGATGAGGAAGGGGATGCTTGAGTATTGCGTCTTGCTGCTTCTGCACCGCGAGGCGGCTTATGCGTCAGACATTCTCTCACAGCTCAAACAGGCGGAGCTGCTGGTGGTGGAGGGTACCCTGTATCCTTTGTTAACCAGGTTGAAGAACGATGGCTTGCTGAATTACGAATGGCGGGAATCGACACAAGGACCGCCCCGTAAGTATTATAACCTGACTGAGAAAGGCACGGATGCGTTGAGGGACATGGATGATGCCTGGAACGGACTGACTCATACGGTGGAGGTGCTGAAATCCAGCATTACGAATCCTGATTTCTTGATTTCCTGATTGTTTAACTTTTGAAAAATACAAATATTATGAAAAAGAATATCAACATCAATCTTTTCGGCGTTATCTATGCTATAGATGAAGACGCTTACGAACTCCTGAAGAAGTACCTGGAGAATATGCGCAGCTATTACGGTCGCAAGCCAGGAGGAGAAGAAATCGCCAACGACGTGGAAAGCCGTGTGGCTGAATTGTTTGCTGAACTGCGTTCACAAGGTGTGGAAGCTATTACCATCGAACATGTGGAGGATATCATCAAGCGAATCGGTGATCCGCAGCAGATGGATGAGGAAGCTCAGGACAATGGCACTGAGCGAGTGATGGACGGCGGTTATGCTGAGACTGTGGAGGATAGGGGTGTGAGGAAGCTCTACCGCGATCCTGATGACAAGGTGCTGGGTGGTGTGATTTCCGGTTTCTGCCATTATTTCAACATCAGTGACCCGATCCTGCTGCGACTGATCTTCCTGTTGCTCGTGGTCTTTTCGCATGCTGTATTGATCATTGTGTATGCTGTTTGCTGGGCTCTGATACCAGAGGCTAAGACGGCTGAGGAACGTCTGCAAATGAAGGGTAAGCGGGTAACTCCAAACGCAATCAATGAGGAACTGATGCAAGGATTGAACCGAGCTAAACAATTTGTGCAGGATCCTGAGAACCAGCGCAAAGCAAGCGGATGCTTCGTGACCATGGTGAAGATTTGTTTCTTCTCTATCGTGGGCTTCTTCGCCTTCATATTCGGATCTGTTCTGCTGTGTGTACTGATAGCTATTGGCATCTCTGTAGGCGCTACGGTATTCGGAATGGGCAGTGCGTTTGTTGGGTTAGGAATGGATCCTGAGTTCGTTGACCTGATGACTGGTGTCCCATCCTGGTTGCTTTGGACATTAGCTGTCTCTTCTGTGATGGTGTTCGCCATCCCGTTGCTTATGCTGTTGCACAAACTGTTCCGCAAGCCTACATCCAAGCCGATGTCTTCTGGCAGCGTTATTACTGCCATCATCGTATGGATCATTGCACTGGCAGTGGCAGTGTCTTGCATCTTCCCGGTATTGGGGTCGATGGTAAAGTATGAATCTGTACACTACAGTACGGAAGTGATCTCACAGCAGCCTTCCGTTGAAATGGAAGCTGTTTTCGCTTAAAGATATCTCTGGCAGCTCTATATCGGGGCTGAATATGCCGAAAACTGATGAGCCCGAACCGCTCATGGAGGCATATTCAGCCCCCTTTTCGTACAGTAGTTCTTTGATAGCCTGTATCTCAGGATGCTGCGGGAAGATACTGGTCTCGAAATCATTAAACAGTCTATCTCGCCATTCACTGACGGGCAGTTGCACAATATCACAAACGGATTCAGTTGGTGTCTGTGGTGTGATACGGGCGAAGGCTTCCTTAGTGGAAACGAACACATCGGGCTTGATAATCACAATCTGATAGTCTCTCAACGAGAGAGTGACAGGGGAGAACACGTCGCCAATGCCAGTGGCAAAGGTCGGCTGGTTCTGAATGAAGAAGGCACAATCGGCACCTAAGGTGGCTGCATGACACTCCAGCTGTGCAGTGGACAAGTTCAGCTTAAACTGTTCGTTGAGCAGCTTCAGCATAAAGGCTGCGTCAGAAGAACCGCCACCCAATCCGGCACCTGAAGGGATATGTTTCAGCAGATGCATCTCTACAGGAGGCAGGTCGTAAAGTTTGTCTAACTGGCGATAGGCCTTCACTACCAGGTTCTTCTCAGGATCGCAATCGATGGCATTACCATACTGATGAAGTATATATTTGGTTCCCCGAATGTCATTAAGGGGTAACACCTCCAGCGAATCATGCAACTGGACAGGATAGAATACGGTCTCCAGGTTGTGATAGCCATCAGCACGGCGACTCACGATATTCAGTCCCAGGTTTATCTTGCAGTTAGGAAAAGTAATCATATTGTGTCACAGAATCCTTTAATGTTTTCAACCGCAAAGTTAATAACTTCTTGAAAAAATCTGTCATAAAAATAGCAGAGAATAGAAAATAAGGCATTATCTTTGTTTCGCTAAAAACAGAATCATTATGCCAGAACAGACAAGAAGAGGTCGGGGAACCCGTTCCAACAGCGTTTCCCAACCTGTAAACGATTACGGAAGAATTCCACCCCAGGCCACAGATTTGGAGGAGGCCGTACTGGGAGCACTCATGATAGAGAAGGATGCTTATTCGCTGGTAAGCGAAATTTTGCGTCCGCAGTCTTTCTATGAGCACAGGCACCAGTTGATATATACAGCTATCACAAATCTGGCGATGAACCAACAGCCTATTGACCTGCTGACTGTGAAGAACGAGCTGGAGAAGGAAGGTACGCTGGATGAGATAGGGGGATTGTTTTACATCACCCAGCTTACTAGTAAGGTGGCATCAGCCGCTCATGTGGAATTTCATGCCCGCATCATCGCACAAAAGTCGCTGGCACGTGAACTGATTTCCTTTACTAACGGTATTCAAAGCAAGGCGTTTGACGAGACACAGGATGTAGATGACCTGATGCAGGAGGCAGAGGGTAAGCTGTTTGAAATTTCTCAGCAGAACCTAAAAAAAGATTATACTCAGATTAATCCGATTATTGACGAAGCATACCGACAGATTCAGGCGGCTGCATCACGTACTTCTGGTTTGAGCGGTCTGGAGACTGGTTTCCATGCATTGGATAAGATGACTTCCGGCTGGCAGAATTCCGACTTGATTATCATTGCTGCCCGTCCTGCCATGGGTAAGACAGCTTTCGTGCTGTCAATGGCTAAGAATATGGCTGTGAATTATAAGACTCCTGTGGCCTTCTTTTCGCTTGAAATGAGCAACCTTCAGTTGGTGAACCGCTTGATTGCCAACACTTGTGAAATTGAAAGTGACAAGATCAGAAGTGGACAGCTGCAGCCTCATGAGTGGCAAAGACTGGATCATAAGCTGAGAGATTTGCTGGATGCGCCACTATATGTGGACGATACGCCATCATTGTCGATTTTTGAACTTCGTACGAAAGCTCGACGACTGGTGAGGGAGCATGAAGTGAAGATTATCTTCATAGACTACCTGCAGCTGATGAACGCCAGTGGCATGAGTTATGGCAACCGTCAGGAGGAGGTAAGTACTATCTCTCGTTCTTTGAAAGGCTTGGCCAAGGAACTGAATATCCCGATTATTGCCCTGTCACAGCTGAACCGTAGTGTGGAGCAGCGAGGTAACGCAGACTCGAAGGGAGATAGTCAGAGCAGACGTCCGCAGTTGAGCGACTTGCGTGAATCCGGTGCCATCGAACAGGATGCGGATATGGTTTGCTTCATCCACCGTCCGGAATATTATAAGATTTATTCGGATGAGAACGGCAATGACATCAGAGGACAGGCTGAAATCATTATCGCCAAGCACCGTAACGGTGCGGTGGGTGACGTTCGCCTGCGATTCATCGGTGAATACACCCGTTTTCAGAATCTTGATGATGAGTCGCTTGCCAGGTTATCGGCTTCTAAACCGCGACTGCTCAGCTCTAAGATGAACACGCCTCCTTCACCTATAGGCAGTGATTCGCCAATTCCGCCGCCACCACCTATGGATGACAACGTACCATTCTGAAAAAAAACAAAGGCTGCGATTATCCGCAGCCTTTGTCAATTTAAAGTAAATATGATTATTTCATAACGCGAAGTACACGTATGCCAGTCCATTTGCTATTGTCTGCCAGCATCTTGGAAATGGTGAACTTAGAGACTGTCACTTTTTTCTCAACAGATGAAGCATGGATGAGCGTGAGCTTACCGGCAACGTTCATGGCAATGCCCATGTGAGCCACATCCAGTCCGGGTTCATTGGTGGTAAACATGATGATGTCACCGTCGTTTATCCAGTTGTAACCATAGTCTGGCAGCTTGTCTTTAGGAACGTAGCTTACCTTTGTTCCATTGATACGCTGCTCTATCTCACGCATCTTCTGCACATTGGCACTGCTGTTAGCCAGGTGGCGATATAGGTTAGGGTGAGCGGTCATGAAACCAGCCTGTGCGGTCATGGTGTATTCACTGTTCTCTGCCGTGATGTCTTTCAGTAAACCTTGTTTGATGGCGTTCTGTGCCCATTCCGTCATATAATGCAGACGGGAAGGGTAGCCGTCAATCTTTCCGTCACGATAACGCAGCTTCTGCACATATTCAGCGAAAACAGGCTCGTCTTTCTGGTTATTCTTTTCTGGAGCTAACGTCATGGCAACCGCATATTCCACAAAAGTGGTGCAATCGAGCTCGTCAGTATTCAGTACTAACTCTTCCACATCATTCTTTTCCAATACATTGGCCACATATGGCACATCCAGCATAGATACAGCGTTCATCAGTGTCTCGTTGGTAGCGTTCAACTGCTGACCCATCGCAGGGGCTGCGGAAAAGAGGGTGGCGATGAAGCCACAGCATAATATTGACAGTCTTTTCATCTTATTATTATTTATTATTATCAGTCTTCATCGTGTAGCGAATAAAAAACGTAATCAACACGATGTATGCAATCAGGGAAACAGCCTGTGACAACCGATTGGCTACCCAGTCGTAGTTAACGAAGTCAATGTCTGCGAACCTCAAGCCTGCACTGACAACACCCATCAGGGCACCGCCGGCAATGAAGCCGGAAGCCAACAAGGTGCCTCTTTCACCACGGGCCTTGTTAATCGCTGCATCCTTGCTGCGAGTGGTAACGTACCAGTTGATGGCACCACCTACAACCAACGGAACATTAAGCTCCAACGGAATGAACATACCTAATGCGAAAGCCAGGGCAGGAACCTTGAAGTAGTTGAGCACGATAGCGAGTACGGCACCAATGCCGTAGAGCAGCCAAGGTGCACCTACACCGCTCATCAGCGGTTCAATGACAGCTGCCATAGCATTGGCTTGAGGAGCTGCCAGCTGGCCAGTAGTGAAGCCGTATGCCTTGTTGAGGATAATCATCACACCACCAACGGTAGCTGCTGAAACGATGGTTCCTAGGAACTTCCAGGCTTCCTGCTTGGCAGGAGTAGTGCCAATCCAGTAACCAATCTTCAGGTCGGTAATGAAACCGCCAGCCATTGACAATGCGGTACAAACCACACCGCCCATCACCAGGGCTGCTACCATGCCTTCAGGACCACGAAGACCAACACCTACCATCACGACAGAGGCAAGAATCAAGGTCATCAAAGTCATTCCGGAAACTGGGTTGGTTCCCACAATGGCAATGGCATTAGCCGCCACAGTAGTAAAAAGAAAGGCGATGATGGTTACCAGTAGCAGGGCTACGATAGTAAACAAAACATTGCCTTTCATGACATCGATATAGAAGAACAACAGTACGAGGAGGATGGTGATGATAGAGCCGATGCCTACCACCTTCATAGAAAGGTCACGCTGTGTACGCTTCGTATCTGTCTCACCTGAAGCCTTGCCTCCCATCTCTTTAACTGCCAGTCCTACAGCACTCTTGATGATTCCCCAAGATTTGAGGATGCCAATCACGCCGGCCATGGCGATACCACCGATGCCGATGCTCTTGGCATAGTTCGTGAAAATCTGTTCAGGAGTCATGTCGCCCACAGCAGTAGCGATTGCCGGGTTCCATTGGTTCAATACCGTATCACCCCAGATGAGTGACATGCCCGGTACGATAATCCACCATACTGCCAGTGAGCCGGCACAGATGATGGAAGCGTATTTCAAACCAACGATATAGCCCAATCCCATGACTGCCGCACCGGTGTTTACCTTGAATACCAGTTTCGCCTTATCAGCAAGTACCTCGCCAAGGCCAACCACACGGGAGGTGAAGTTCTCATTCCACCAACCGAAGGTAGAGACGATGAAATCATATAGACCACCTACAATACCTGCAATGAGTAAAGGTTGAGCCTGATTCCCTCCCTGCTGACCGGACACGAGCACCTGTGTGGTGGCAGTAGCCTCCGGGAACGGGTATTTCCCGTGCATCTCGCTCACGAAATACTTCCTGAAAGGTATCAGGAATAGGATGCCCATGCAACCGCCTAACAAGCTGCTGATGAATACCTGGGTGAATGTAACCGTAATGTCTTCAGGATAAGACTCCTGGAGGATATATAACGCAGGCAGGGTGAAGATGGCTCCAGCCACAATTACGCCAGAGTTGGCTCCGATAGACTGGATGATGACATTCTCGCCCAAGGCATTCTTGCGTTTGGCGGCACTGGAGATACCCACTGCGATGATGGCGATAGGGATAGCGGCTTCAAACACCTGTCCTACACGCAAGCCCAGATAAGCGGCTGCCGCAGAGAAAAGTACTGCCATAAGCAGACCCCACATCACAGACCATACATTAACTTCCGGATAGTTCTTGTCAGGACTCAGCAACGGATTATAGACCTCACCCGGTTTGAGCTCACGATAGGCGTTATCGGGCAAGGAAGTACGGATTTCTTCTTCTTTCATCGAACTGTTCAGTTTGGTTTTCCTTGAATCGTTTATTTCACATCAGCCAGAACTTCGCCTTGGATAAAGAGTCTGACGGTTTCTGTCTTGGCGTTAGAGCGTATGGTGACTGACTTCTTGAAATGACCAGGATACTTGTCGCGTGCATCGTAGGTTACCTTGATGCTGCCGGTCTTGCCTGGCAACACAGCTTCCTGGCTGTATTCTGGAACGGTGCAGCCGCAAGACGCCACTGCCTGATGGATTACCAATGGGGCAGTGCCTACATTGGTGAATGTAAACTCTGTGGTCACCGTACCTTTTGACTGAGAGAAAGCTCCGAAGTCATATTCAGTCTGGTCGAACTTGATGTCAGCTTGATTTTGTGCAGCTGCGAAACCGATGCAGAAAACGAGCATCGCAAATAATAACAAACTTTTTTTCATCTTTTTAAATCCTTTATTGGTGCTAATTACGTGCAAAGTTAAACTCTTTTCCCGAAAAACAAGGCAACATTTAGTCAAAATGTATTAAATAGTTTGCCTAAGTGACGATTTTTAGCGATTTTTGCACTCGTATTAACAATTAATCGCTTATGAAAAGAGTTTTAAAGGCAGTGTTAGGCATTGCTTTGACACTGGTGGTGGCTGCCTGTGGCAACAGGACGGTCCAGCAGGTGTCGGATGATGAAGTGAAGGCTGAGGTGGCAGAGATAATGGAGCATAAGATTGAGCCGCTGTATGCCAAAGGTTTCAGTGTCAAGTATATGGATGAAGGTGTCAGGCTGGTGGATATTCAGGATCCAGAGAAGGAAAATGCCAACACATATCATTTCGCCCTGGTACCACATGGAATAAAGCCTGCGGACTTACCAACGGGCTATGATGTGATTGAGACACCTGTGAACCATGTAATCTGTATGACAACCTTGCAGATTTCCAATTTCCTGGCTATCAATGCTTACGACAAGCTGGCTGGTATGACAAGCGCACGTCATCTGTTCGATGAGGAACTGAATAACCGGTTGGAATCGGGTAAAATAGCCAAGATTGGCATTGAAGGTAATTTCGACAATGAGGTGATTCTGAGTGTGAATCCTGACGTTATCTTCATTTCTCCCTTTAAAAGAGGCGGTTATGATGCATTGACAGATACGGGTATCCCTTTGGTGCCTCACTTAGGCTATAAGGAACTTACGCCGCTGGGACAGGCTGAATGGGTGAAGTTTATCGGCATGTTCATCGGTTTTGAGAAAGAAGCGAATGAGAAATTTGAGGCGATTGCCAAGCGATATAACGAACTGAAGCAGCTCACGGCACAGGTGAAGGAAAGACCAACGATCCTGAGTGGTGAGATGCGTGGAGGAAACTGGTATGCCGTTGGCGGACAGAGTTTTCTGGCTCAGTTATTCCGTGATGCCGGGGCTGACTATTTTCTAAAAGACGATCCTAATTCGGGCGGAATGAACCTGGATTACGAGACGGTATATAGTCAGGCATCGGACTGCAAGTACTGGCGCATCATGAATAGCTTTGACGGACAGTATTCGTATGATGCCTTGAAGGATGCAGACAACCGATACGCTGATTTCCGTGCGTTCAAAGAGAGGGGAGTGATCTATTGCAATATGAAGGAGAAACCATATTATGAGACGATGCCCATGCAACCGGAAGTACTGCTGGAAGACTTCGTGCATGTGTTCCATCCGAATTTGTTGCCTGCTGATTATCAGCCTACATACTATTCTTTGTTAAACTAAAATAAAGATTGACAATGAACAATAGAGGTCAGGTTGTATTGTGGGTAGCCTTTCTGTTGGCGATAGTCGTTTTCTTTACCCTAAACCTGTTGCTGGGATCTGTATGGATTCCTTTTGAAGAGATAGTGGATATCTTCTTCGGACTACCTCATGACGGACTGGATGTTACTGAGGAGCAATGGGTAATCCACAGCAATATCGTGTGGAAAAGCCGTGTTCCCCAGGCATTGACCGCTTTGGTCGCTGGGGCGGGACTGGCGGTGAGTGGTTTGCAGATGCAGACAGTCTTCCGTAATCCGCTGGCAGGTCCGTCGGTATTGGGTATCAGTGCTGGAGCAAGCTTAGGCGTGGCTTTCTGTGTTTTATTCTCTGGTACTCTGGGAGGCATCGCACTCAGTAAGCTGGGTTATATGGGAGAGGTAGCGTTGTCTGTGGCAGCAATAGTCGGTTCCCTGGCAGTGATGGCGCTGATTGTGTTTGTAGCGCAGAAAGTGAAAGGTAATGTCACTCTGCTGATTATCGGTGTGATGATCGGGCAGGTGGCAAACGCGATTATCGGGGTATTGAAATATTTCAGTGTGGAGGAGGATATCCGTGCTTACGTGATTTGGGGACTGGGCAGTTTCTCACGCGTTTCAGGTGACCAGATGGTACTGTTCGTGGTGCTGATGCTGATTTTGCTACCTCTATCATTCTTGCTAATTAAGACGATGAACCTGTTGCTGTTAGGCGACGGATATGCCCGAAGCTTAGGCTTGAATGTAAAACGGGCACGTATGGCGGTGATCGTCTCATCGGGTGTGCTGGTGGCGATAGTCACCGCTTATTGCGGACCTATTATGTTCTTAGGTCTGGCTGTGCCACATCTGTGCAGGGCGATGTTCCGTTCTTCAGACCATCGGGTGCTGATGCCTGCCAGTCTGCTGGCTGGTGCTGCTTTAGCACTGATATGCAACCTAATAGCACGAATGCCAGGATTTGAAGGAGCGTTACCGGTGAACAGTGTCACAGCACTGGTGGGAGCGCCTGTGGTGGCATCGGTTTTGTTTAACAGAAGAAAAGGAGAACTCAATGAATAAGGAGACGATACAGATAAGAAACTTGTCCATCGGTTACCCGGGCAAGAATGATGTCAAGGTGGTGGCTCGAGATATAACAGCAACCATCTATAGTGGTGAACTGACCTGCCTACTGGGTGCTAATGGGGTGGGAAAGAGTACATTACTGCGCACTCTCTCTGCTTTCCAACCTAAACTGGGCGGTGAGATCTATATACAAGGTAAGGAGATCAGCCAATATAGCGACAAACAGTTGTCACGCGTCATCAGCGTAGTGCTTACGGAAAAACCTGACATCAGGAACATGACTGTTACTGAGTTGGTTGGCTTGGGCAGAAGCCCTTATACTGGTTTCTGGGGCACACTGGCATCTGAAGATAAGGAGGTGGTAAACCGTTCCATCTCATTGGTAGGCATTGAACACCTGAAGGACCGAATGATACAGACTCTGAGTGATGGTGAGCGACAGAAGGTGATGATAGCCAAGGCTTTGGCACAGGAAACGCCAGTGATTTACCTGGATGAGCCTACGGCATTCCTCGATTATCCGAGCAAGGTAGAGATGATGCAACTGCTCTATCGGTTGAGCCGTGAGACAGACAAGACTATCTTTCTTTCTACTCATGACCTGGAATTGGCATTGCAGATAGCAGACAAGCTGTGGCTGATGGACAGGCAGAAAGGTGTAATGACTGGGGCTCCTGAAGATCTGTCTCTTGACGGGAGCCTGGGCAACTTTTTCGCCCGTAAAGGTATCACCTTTGATGCAGAAATCGGACTGTTCCGGGTGGAGAATGAGTTTACGAAGAGCATCCGCCTACAAGGTGAAGGAGTTCGCTTGGCGATGTTGCGTAAGGCTTTGCAACGCATTGGTGTTTACGGAGATACCGGGGCAGAGAGTGAGGATGGTATTGTAGTGAAGCCCGATGGCTTTATATATATAAAAGGTGGTGTGGAAGCGAAATTCCAAACCATTGCCGACTTGTTAACGAAATTCAAATAATTGTCCGTTTTCCAATCCTCTAAAGAAATGCGACAAGACAGATATACATTACTAACTACAGGATCGGTGCCTAAAGTTATCAGTACCTTGGCCGTTCCTACCATCATCAGCATGTTGGTGACCAGTTTCTACAACATTGCAGACACCTATTTCGTCGGGCAGATAAATACACAATCAACTGCAGCTGTAGGTGTTGTGTTCTCTGTTATGTTTATCATCCAGGCTGTTGGCTTCTTCTTCGGACATGGTTCTGGCAACTATATTTCCCGGCAATTGGGAGCTAAAAACCACCAGGCTGCCTCTCGCATGGCAGCTACTGGTTTTGTCTATTCCGTTCTGTTTGCGGCTTTACTCGCTGTAGTAGGACTTATATTCCTGGAACCTTTGTCGTTGGCATTAGGATCCACGCCTACCGTTCTTCCTTATACCAAGAGCTATCTGGCGATTGTTCTGTGTGGAGGTCCGTTCTTTGCGGGGCAGATAACACTAAACAATCAGATGCGTTTTCAAGGCAATGCGGCTTATGCGATGGTAGGTATCGTCAGTGGTGCCGTTTTGAATGTGGTACTCGACCCTTTGTTTATCTTCGGACTTGATATGGGTGTGAGTGGTGCCGCAATGGCAACCGCTGTAGCTCAGATGATTGCGTTCACCATTCAGCTGATTCAGACGCATCGTGGTGGTAATCTCCGCATCAACCTGCGCCTGTTCACACCTTCGTTGGAGTTTATCAGGGAAATCATCAGTGGTGGCGCTCCTTCCTTAACACGTCAGGCACTGGGCAGTATCTCCACTATCCTGTTGAATTACGCTGCAGGTTCATGGGGTGGTGATGCTGGTATCGCAGGTATGTCAATCGTTAACCGCATGTCATTCTTCATCAATTCAGTACTGATAGGTTTCGGACAAGGATTTCAACCGTTGTGTGGTTTCAGTTATGGAGCCAAACTCTATGCCAGGGTTCGCGAAGGCTTCTGGTTTTGTGTTAAGATTGGTACAGTTTTCCTGCTTGTGGTGGCTGTATTCGGTTTTATTTATGCGGAGGAGGTGATAGCTTTGTTCCGTGACGATGCCAATGTAATCGTGATAGGCTCTGCAGCTTTCCGCTGGCAGTTGATGACCTATCCGTTGGGAGCCATCGTGATGTATAGCAACATGATGATGCAGACCATCCGCAAACCTATCAGGGCAAGTATCTTGTCTGCAGCCCGTCAAGGCATTTTCTTCATTCCGGCTATCCTAATCATGCCGAGACTGTTTGGCATGGAAGGTGTGGAAGCCACACAAGCAGTGGCAGACGTATTGTCGTTCCTGTTGGCTATCCCACTGTGTGGCAGTGTATTGAAGGAGTTGAAAGACCTGGAACGTAAAAACAATCATTGATCAGCTAACCTAACCAACTTAACGGAGCTGTTCAAACCACTGGGCACCAAGTCCCATTGCTCATAGGTTGTATGTTTATAGTTTATATCTACCATGTTGATATTATTGAATTTGCGCCATTTGATTCCCTGTCGGTCCATATCAGCGATGCGGTTAGCAGGCAGATTCGTCACCTCGATACTGACCACATTGTCTCCAGCTTTTAGGGCATCGCCACATGCCAATTCAAAAGGCACTGCCCAGGCGCAGCCTATCAGCTGGCCGTTTATAAATACCCTGGCACTCTCCCGAACGTCACCCAAGTCAATGATCCATGACTTGTTGGCATCTTCCTCGCTGATATTGAAATGGCGTGTATAGATACCGGTACCCATGAGTGTATGGAGTGGAGGGTATTCCATTTTTTCCCAGGTAGTTAGATTAGTCAGATGAAATACTTTTTCTACTGCCGGGTAGCTCTCAGTGAAACGCAAAGTCCAGTCACCGTCAGTGAGGTCAATAGTCTCATTCTGCATTAATCGAGGTTTATGGGCACCGATGTCTTGTATATCAGTACGGAATGTCTGCAGAATCACAGATTCACCAGAGCGCAAGTCCAACAATACTTCATGTCTGTCATTCAGTTCAGCCATATATCTTTTACCTGTCATAGGGTCAAACAACATGGCGTTCTTGAAATCTACTGCCAGAGGAACATACTGGCATATGTCATTAGGAGAAAGATTTGTAATAAAATAATGGTTTCCAAGATGATTGCTTCTTCTAACGGCATTTAACTTTAAGTCGCTTTTCATCTTTTCCTGTTTGGCCAGACGCTGCATTTCTGCCTCATTCACACCATATATAATAGATGCACCCTGTGCTTTGAGTGACTCGATATGCTGACGCACTTCTTTTGTCATGCGCTTTACACCTGGCAGCACCAAGGCATGGTATCTGGTTCCAGCGGCTGTCTGTAACATTCCGCCTTGGAAGGTAGTACCGAGCAGGTATCGGTCACTGATATAGTCACAATCATATCCGAGCTTGTCTATCTGCAGCACTGCTTCGATAAAGTCAGGTGCATTTTTGTCCATGTTGCTGATTTCAAACATCATCAGTAAGTCTCCACGTCTTTCAGCCCATAGGTCTCTAATAGGCAGATAAACTAAGAAATCATTGTCGGGTTCACCCCACTGGAGGAAGCTCTGGCAACGGTTTACATAATCCATAAACCAACGTGAATCACGCCAGATAGTGTTTGTTGGTGACATGTCTATGGAAGCGTAGAATTTCCATCCTGGCCAAGGATCATCATGAGGTGAATAAACTGTACCATGAAAAAGCATGCGGTTGATACCTGCGCAGAATATCAGGTCCATGTCTGGCTTCAATTGGGAGAGGGATGTGCGGAAATGTTCTGTCAACCAAGTGAATGATTCGCATGAGGTCAATGGCTTACCTGTGATATGGGCAGCTGATGGAGCATACTTCAACATAGACAGGTCGCTGTAGTTCCTGCGAGTCTTGCCTGGGTCAGTACGCAATCCTTTGATGCCGAAGTCTGACAGTCCGAAGCCTTCTATTTCAGGTATATCAACAGCTGCATATACATCAATAAGGTTGGCTGGGGATCCATGTGCTTGATTGCGAGTACGTACCCCGTGGGTGTGTGCCCAGCTTACCCACTGTTCGGTGAAGTTTTCCTGTAATAGTTCGCTCAGTGTCAGCCTGTAATCTATCAGTATGTCTGCTATTTCCTTATCACCAAACTTTTTGTCTAATAGTAATTCCGGTAGATATCGTTCCAGCTTGTACCCTCGTCTTTCTTCAAACTCTGTGAGTAAGGCCGGTGTCCAATCTGCTCCATAAACCTCATAGCTGTCGTTAAATAATGTGTTTGGCCAAGGCGTTCCACTGTTTTTGAAAGCTTGGTCAAAACGTTCCAGGTAATGTTTTACTGCCAGACGGTCGAAATGGTCTATCACAAACCCCTCGCCTCCAGGAGCTGCACGGTTTACAGCCTGTTTGGTTCGCATCTGGTATAGTCCTATCAACAGCCATTCACCAGTTTGAGGTTTCCAGTTCAGCTGATTGTCTTTAACAAGGTCGGTCAGGTCAATGTATTTTGCTCCCTGATAGGCCATAACCTTCACTAACTGGGCTGTTTCCAGAGTGTTATCGCCATCCTCTTCAGTAGTAGAGGCAACATTCAGGTTGCGTGGCGTCAACCTGATGGGCATCCTAAGAGTCTTACCCCCTTGGATGATGTCAACAGTAAAAGCCACCCGACAGGTGGCTTCTTCTAAAGGAACGGTAGGGCCGCCAAATGGCCATCCTGTACCGCAATTCATGTCTATTTGTATGGAATCTTTAGCCCCTTCAGTTTCTACAAAACGCAAGATATCCATCCATCGGGGTGAAAGGAAATTAATGTTATTGCTGTTATTGCCTTGTACACCATAGATAGGGGTGATTTCCAATGTTCGGATTCCGTGTGCGGCTATTTCTCGCATACTCCGGCTTAGCTCCTCTTCATTTACGGCAGACCCCAACCACCACCATCTGGTTCCAGCCTTTGTCTCTGTACCGGAAGGTGGCCATTGCTGAGCCCATGTCATAAAGGTAATGGAACAAAGTATCCACACCAAATAGAATCTTTTCATTACATTATGCTTCAGGCAAAGATTTGAAATCCTTCTCTTTTGTTTTCAGAAATTTACAAAGATTGTCGAGCTCTCTTACTGAAGAAGCTTCATAGTGCTCGCCATTGCATATGACAATAGCGTTGATTTTCATACGTGCATACTTGCTGGTACGGGTTTTAGCCTTGGGTGATAACTCTTCTTGTGATTCTAACAATTCGCCTGGTGTAATGTTTAACGCTTTGGCAAGTCTCTGAATGGTACTAAGGGTAGGGTTTTTCAAACCAGCGTATAGGTTAGCTTGCTTCAAGCCAGCTTTCAGAGCCAACTGGCTCTTGTTCATGCCATTTAGCTTTAAAAATTTGTCAACGTTCAGCATATATATACTAGGTTTATTATTTTTGCAAATTTAATAAAAAATAATATACAAACAAAATATCAGGATAGTTTTTAGAGGTTTTTCTTTGAAATATGGGCTAATTATTATATCTTTGCGCCCGAAATGAAAATAAAAGATATTGTGTGCGCCCTTGGACAGTTCGCGCCTCTGCCTTTGCAAGACAGCTTCGATAATGCAGGCTTGCAAGTGGGATTGACAGATGCGGAAGTTACAGGGGCTTTATTGTGCCTGGACGTGACCGAAGCTGTGGTAGATGAAGCTGTGGCTTTGGGGTTTAATTTGATAGTTTCACACCATCCACTGATTTTCCGAGGCTTTAAGTCACTGACTGGAGCCAGCTACATAGAGCGATGTGTGATGAAAGCTGTCAAGCATGATGTTGTAGTGTATTCTGCTCACACAAATCTTGACAACGCTTTGAATGGAGTGAATTTCAAGATGGCTGAGAAAATCGGGCTGGCTAATATCAGTTTTCTGGAATCCAAGACCGATTGCGCTCCGTTGCAAGCTGGTGCAGGGGTCGTTGGTGAACTGTCTCAAACTGCGATTGACATAGATTTCCTGAAACGTATTAAAGAGGTGTTCCAGGTAGGTTGTATGAAGCATACGGCATTGACAGGCAGAATGATACGTAAAGTAGCTCTGTGTGGTGGAGCCGGGGCGTTCTTGTTGGATGAAGCCATCAAAAAGGGAGCGGATGTGTTTATCACGGGCGAAATTAAGTATCATGATTATTTCGGACATGGCGATGACATCGTACTGGCTGAGATAGGTCACTATGAAAGTGAACAATATACCAAGGAAATATTTCAACAAATTATAAAGGAGAAATTCCCCGAAGTACCCGTCAGGATGACTGAGGTGAATACGAACCCTATTTTTTACTTGTAAGCATTATGGCAAGAGAATCAAAGAAAGACCCGCAGGACCTGACTGTGGAGGAGAAACTGAAAGCATTGTATCAGTTGCAGACGACATTGTCTAAGATTGATGAAATCAAGACTTTAAGAGGTGAGTTGCCTCTGGAGGTAGAAGACCTGGAAGATGAAATCGTTGGTCTGAATACCCGAATCGATAAGATCAAAGGCGACCTTGATGACCTGAGAAGGGAACTGGTAACCCGCAAAGCTGACATCGAGAAGGCTAAGGCTTCTATCGCAAAGTATAAGGAGCAGCTTGATAACGTGAGCAACAACCGTCAGTATGACTTGCTGAGTAAGGAGATTGAATATCAGAGCCTGGAGATTGAACTGGCAGAAAAGAAGACTCGTGAGGCTAATGAGGCAATGGTTCTCAGAAATGAGGATCTGGCGAAAGCTAATGAGGAACTTGAATTGAGAAACAAGGATCTCGTGGACAAGAAAGCAGAGCTGGAGGATATTGTTTCTGAGACCAAGCAAGAAGAGGAAAAACTGCGTGAGAAGGCTAAAGATTTGGAAACTAAGATTGAACCACGATTGCTGCAATCTTTCAAGCGCATCCGTAAGAACACCCGCAATGGCCTGGGTATCGTGTATGTGCAGCGTGACGCTTGTGGCGGTTGCTTCAACCACATTCCTCCTCAGAGACAGTTGGATATCAAATCTCATAAGAAGATTATCGTTTGCGAGTATTGTGGACGTATCATGGTGGATCCTGAATTGGCAGGCGTAAACCTGACTCCGAAGGAAGAGCCTAAGGAGAAAAAGCCGAGATCAAGACGTAGTGCCAATAAAGAAAATTGAAGATTTAGCGTTGACCGTTGACCACCAAATGATCAACGGTCAATTATTTATAACTCTTTGTAGTGGGGAATCTGTTCTAAGAAGCGGTAAGTATTGTTACCATAATCCATATTACAGCAATAATGGTCGATGCCGTTGCTGACGATCAGGTAGTCCACATGCAGCACCATATTATATCGGGTAATCTGGTCGAACACCTTCTGAGTGATTCTGATTTCAGGTGCCTTATATTCCACAATCATTTGGGCTGTCAGGTCACGGTTGTATAGTACGGTGTCACATCGTTTGCTCGTACCATTCAGTGAAATCTCAACTTCATTGGCAAGCAATGCCTTGGGGTATCCTCTTTGCTCTATCAGGAAATGTACGAAATGCTGACGCACCCATTCTTCGGGAGTCAAAGCCACGTATTTCCGGCGTAATATGTCGAAAATCGTTTTTTTCGTCCCCATTTCTTTAATTTTAATCTCAAAAGTTGGTAGGTTTAACGCTAACATTTGCTATCTTTGTATTTTTAAAAGTGCATCTTGGATGCAAAGATAAGTATTTTTTATATGAAAACCAAAGAAGAAATCGTAGCAAACTGGCTACCGAGATATACAAAACGCAAGTTGGAGGACTTCTCCGAGTATATTTTGCTGACTAATTTCACGAATTATGTAGAGATATTCGCTGATAAATTCGGGGTGGAGGTCGTAGGTAGGGATTCCAACATGTGTTCGGCTTCCGCCAATGGGATGACCATCATCAATTTCGGCATGGGTAGCCCTAATGCGGCAATAATCATGGACTTGCTAAGCGCTATAAAACCGAAAGCCTGCCTGTTCTTAGGTAAATGCGGCGGCATTGACAAGAAGAACCAGTTGGGTGACTTCATCCTGCCCATCGCTGCCATACGTGGAGAAGGTACCAGCAATGACTATTTCCCACCAGAGGTGCCTGCCTTGCCTGCGTTTATGTTGCAACGTGCAGTCTCAACGGCAATCCGTAACTTCGCACACGATTATTGGACAGGTACAGTTTATACTACCAACCGCCGCATCTGGGAACATGACGATGAGTTCAAGGCTTACCTGCGCAAGACACGTGCTATGGCGGTGGATATGGAAACGGCAACACTGTTCTCCTGTGGCTTTGCCAACCATATTCCAACAGGTGCACTGTTATTAGTTTCTGACCAACCTATGACCCCTGATGGTGTGAAGACAGAGCTGAGTGACAGGAAGGTGACAAATAATTTCGTACAAGAGCATGTGGAAATCGGTATTGAGGCGATTCGGATGATCAGAGAGGAAAAGAAGACTGTCAAACACTTAAAATATGATTGGTAATCTATGGCTAAGCAGGAAGTTACATATGAAGATATCATGTCGAGCCTGAAGAAGAAGCAGTATGCGCCTGTCTATTATCTGATGGGCGAAGAGTCTTATTATATCGACAAGATTTCCGATTATATAATCGACCATGTCTTGACTGATGAGGAGAAGGAATTTAATCTGACAGTGGCGTATGGTGCCGATGTGGATATCGCTACTGTCATCAACGCTGCCAAACGATACCCGATGATGTCTGAATACCAGGTGGTGGTGGTAAGGGAAGCGCAGAACATCAAGAACATGGAAGAACTGGCTTATTACCTGCAAAAGCCGTTGAAATCTACGATTTTGGTTCTTTGCCATAAGAACGGAAGCATTGACAGACGCAAAAAGCTGGCTTCTGAAATAACGAAAAACGGAGGCGTGCTGTTTGAGTCGAAGAAACTAAAGGATAGCCAGCTGCCCGCTTTCATCAACGGTTATATGAAGCAGAAAGGTCTTGAAATGGATTCCAAGGCTACGCAAATGATGGCGGACTTCGTGGGGGCGGATCTGAACCGTATGACTGGCGAGCTTGAGAAACTGATTATTACACAGCCAGAAGGGCAGAAAACTGTTACGCCTGACCAGATAGAGAGAAACATTGGCATAAGCAAAGACTACAATATCTTTGAATTGCGTAATGCTTTGATAGAAAAAGACGTGCTGAAGGCCAACCGTATTATCAAGTATTTCGGCGAGAATCCCAAGACAAATCCTATTCAGTTGACTTTAGCTCAACTCTTCAGTTTCTTTACCAATCTGTTTATGGCTTATTACGCACCGCAGCGAGATGATGTAGGAGTGGCAGCTTTTCTGGAATTACGTTCACCTTGGGCTGCGAAAGATTATGTAAATGCCATGCGAAAGTACTCTGGTATAAAGGTCATGCAGATCTTACACGAGATCCGTTATACGGATGCCCGTGTAAAGGGTATAGGTAATAATTCTATCTCAGATGCCGATTTGTTGCGTGAACTGGTGTTTAAAATTCTGCACTAACGGGTAATCAAGACAAACAAGTGACAGTTTCATGAGAATCGTTTATTTTTGAACGACTCGACCACTCGTCCGAAAAATCGCAAGGATTTTGATTCTGGCTTCTAAAAAAATCTTTGCCCGTTCTATCTGACTTTTCGGTTTTCCCGAAAAGATAAGCGTATAGTATGTATTGTTACTGCTTTTGGCGAAAATGATAAGATAAAGTTTTCCGTTTAACTTCCGTTTAATTTTATCTTTGTATAGATTACAGAGGTAAATTTATTATTGTGATACGGAATCAACCTATAGTCGCATCTTTTTTACCCTTTTTTATTATTGTAATTTTGTATCTATTTGTGTAGTTTACCATTTGGTCTCCTATCTTGATAAATCGCTTAAATAACGGCATAAACCAATAAATACGTTTAAAAACCAATATTTTATATGATTTTGTTAAATTAAACAATCGTATTATTGGCTTTTATTGCAGTATAATTATACGATTGTGGCTAAAATACGAATAGTAATGTTATTATACGCTTATGTTTCAACTAAATAGATGAATTCATTTAATTTGTTTGTAAGTTATATCAAAGGTTTTTACAAGAATACTGCCACCGATGTTTTTACTTTTATACTTTTGTTTGCGTTATTATTATAATTCATATTTTTATAATGATAGTTTGCGTATGTAAAGCAAATATACTATCTTTGTAAAATGAAACAATAACCTTTACATTTGTAGTTTTCCAAAATGATGACACTGATTGAACGACTGAAGATGATTTTGGAGCGTGTAAACCTCACTCCAGGTAGCTTTGCTGAAAAAATTGGAGTAGCTCCTGCTACTATCTCACACATACTCAGCGGCAGGAATAAATTTCCCAGTGCGGAGGTAATGTTACGCATGCATGAGTCATATCCTGATATTGATTTGAACTGGTTCCTCACTGGCGAAGGTCTGATGGTAAAAGATGATCCCGATTCTCTCTTTACAGGCACTCTTTTTCCTGAGGATTTAAAAATTCCTGCCAGAGATACGAGCGATGGAAAAAATCGCAAGGAAATCGCCTCAGAAACGCCTCAAAACACTGATAACACCATTGTAAAACAGGAGATTATCTATAAGGAAAGGCCTGTCAGGAAAATCGTTGAAATAAGAATTTTCTTCGATGATGGCACTTATGAGACGTTTACACCCAGCAAATAACTTGCTTATTTGAGGATTTTGCCGTATCTTTACCTTCGTAAACTCAAAACAGTGTTATGAAGAAATATCTTTTAGACCTAAAGGTTGTGGAGAATACGCGCCTCGCGCCCAACTTCACTTTGCTGAAGTTGCGAGGCACAGAACCTTTACCGGAGATGAAGCCTGGGCAGTTTGCTGAAATCCGGGTGGATGACGCTCCAAACACTTTCCTGCGCCGTCCTATTTCCATTAATTATGTGGATAGGAACCTCAATGAGGTGTGGTTTCTGATTCAACTGGTGGGTGAAGGAACTCATCGCTTGGCAAATCTGGACCTACAGGCTATTGTGAATGTACTCCTTCCATTGGGCAACGGATTCCCGATGCCTGAGCACAAGGATGAAAAGCTTTTGCTCGTAGGTGGCGGTGCCGGTACGGCTCCTATGCTTTATTTTGGAGAGCAGTTGAAACAGATGGGGTGCCAGCCTGTATTCTTATTGGGCGCCAGAACGAAAGACATGCTTTTGCAGCTCGATGAGTTCAGTAAATATGGTGAGGTGTATGCCACTACAGAGGATGGCAGTTTCGGGGAGAAAGGCTTTGTCACACAGCATTCTATCTTGCAGGCAAAAGCATTTGACCGTATCTGTTGCTGTGGTCCTAAACCTATGATGCTGTCCGTGGCTAAATATGCCAAGGCTAAGGGCATCACCTGTGAGGTATCGTTGGAAAACAAGATGGCTTGTGGCTTGGGTGCTTGTCTTTGCTGTGTGGAGAATACCAAAGACGGCAACGTATGTGTATGCAAAGAGGGTCCTGTATTCAATATAAATGACTTGTTATGGCAGATTTAAATGTAAATATAGGTAGCCTGAAACTGAAGAATCCGGTGCTTACTGCTTCGGGAACTTTCGGCTATGGCGAGGAATTCGCCGATTTCATCGACCTTACCCGTCTGGGAGGCTTTATCGTGAAAGGCACAACCTTGCATCCCCGTGAGGGCAATCCTTATCCCCGTATGGCTGAAACGCCTATGGGTATGCTCAATGCGGTGGGTTTGCAGAACAAGGGCGTACATCATTTCGTAGAGCATATCTATCCACGCCTGAAGGATTTGGATACTAACGTAATTGTGAATGTATCTGGCTCATCGGTAGAGGATTATAGCGAGACTGCTGCCATTATCAATGAGCTGGACAATATTCCAGCCATCGAGCTGAACATTTCCTGTCCGAACGTGAAGCATGGCGGTATGACCTTCGGCGTGCATCCGGAGGCTGCTGCCGAGGTGGTTTCTGCGGTACGCAAGGCTTATCATAAGACACTGATTGTGAAGCTGACGCCCAATGTGACGGATATCACGGAGATAGCCAAAGCTGTTGAAGGTGCTGGAGCCGACAGTGTTTCCCTCATCAATACCTTACTGGGTATGGCGATAGACGCAGAGCGTCGTAAACCATTGCTATCTACCGTTACTGGTGGATTGTCAGGCCCATGCGTGAAACCTGTGGCTTTACGAATGGTATGGCAGGTAGCCAAGGCTGTGAAAGTGCCAGTGGTTGGCTTGGGAGGTATCATGAACGCCACCGATGCCGTTGAGTTCTTACTGGCAGGAGCCACTGCCATAGAGCTTGGCACAGCCAACTTCATTGATCCGGGTATTACCGTCAAGGTGGTTGACGGTATCAACGAATATCTTGACCGTCATGGCTTTAAATCAGTGAAAGAGATTATCGGGGCTTTGGAAATATGACTTCTGTTATCAATACAGAGATACATTCTTGTCAGGATCTTACCGACTTGATTCAACGAGTAGGGTTCCTGCCATTGCTGGAGAGTGGCATTCCCGGCTATAGCGCAGAGGCGTTGATGGCAGAGGAATGTCGTTATACGGTGTTTCCTGACGGCAGTTGGGAATGGCCACTATGGAGTTGGAAAGGACCTGTGGTTACTGAAGGTAACTGCGTGTATGGCAGATTCTTTGCTGGCAAGGCGGGTTTCATCAGTTTGGAGTGGTGGCCTGATTTCTACAACTGGAGGCGTAGTCAGCATGCAGTGCCAGCAGAAGGTAGTATTGAAGGGGCCATCTTGGATACCTTACGGGAGAATGAAAGTATGATAAACCGTGAACTGCGAGTTGCTTGTGGTTTCACAGGTCCGAAGATGCGAGGAAAGTTTGATTCATATGTCAACAAGCTGCAAATGGCATGCTTTATTGTTACAGAAGACTTCGTTTATCCTACAGACAAGCACGGCCATGAATATGGTTTCGGTTGGTCATTGCTGACTACACCGGAGCATCTGCTTGGCAAAGCCGCCTGCCAATGCCCCCGTACTCCTGAAGAATCATTTCAACGCATGTCAGACCATCTGCGTCAGTTATTGCCATTTGCTACTGAAAAGCAGATTAACAAGATCTTGAAATAAGTGTTATAGGGAAAGTTTGTTAACCACATTCCAAAGCCTGCGTCGTTTGATAGAAGGCATTTCTTCCAGAAACAGTGTATAATTATCTCTCACGAGTGATTTTATCGTACTTCGTGAGGGATTTATTATTTCCTCACGAGGAAGTAAAGCTAACCGTGTATAGTGTTTTAGTGTATGCGAGGGCCTGAAAAAATCTGTCACGTTTGGAAGATATCTGTCATACAGGTGAGATTCCTTTTATGGCGAGGCAGGTGAGCAGATAGGCGAGTTCGCTGATGAGAAACAAAGCTCCGCAACAGTCGCCTGTGTATCCTTTGATGCGGCGTTTCATCAACCATGTGAGAAGGATGAACACCACTACAGGTGCTCCTAACGCTGGCCAATAGAGCTTGGGCAGGAAGAGACAGAAAGGCAAGCATCCCAAGATGGCTCCGATGAATGCCTCGAGGACGGTCATACGTTGATATACAGTTTTGTTCTTGGCTTCCTCTTCCTTGCGAGCATAGGGTAACAGATTGATTATGTGAGATGAGACGAACTTGCTCCATGCATCTCCGGCAAAGACTATGCCACACAAAAGTTCTACAGGCAGCAAGCTCATCTGCGTAAGCAAGACGAAATAAACGATGAGACCGATTACTCCGTAGGTGCCGATATGGGAGTCTTTCATGATGGCCAACACCCGCTCACGGTTCACACCACCACCCATGCCGTCACAGAAATCTGCCAGTCCGTCTTCATGCAGACAGCCAGTGACGAGCAGTCGTGAAACGATGGCGATGATCCAAGCCACGCTTAACGGCAAGACCTGGCTGGAGAACCATAGTACGCCTACCATGATGCCTCCCGTGAGCCAACCCGCCAACGGCCAGTAGGGTACCACGTGTTTGAAATGGCTGGCATCCACCTCCTTGATTCGCCAGAATGGCAGGCGGGTGAAGAATATCAATGTCGCAAGAATAGTACTCAATTTTTTAATGAATAATGAACAATGAATAATGAATAATGTTCAATGCTAAATGTTCAATGTTCAATGTTCAATGTACAATGTTCAACGTTTCAAAAGTATTTCGTGACGGAAGCCTGCTGGAAGCTCTCCATCTCGTTTATCATACGCACGGCAGAGTCAACGATGGGATAAGCACAGATGGCACCCGTACCTTCACCCAGTCGTAAGCCGAGACTCAGCAAAGGTTTGGCACCCATCGCATCAAGTAGGAGCCGGTGACCACTCTCATCGCCACAATGACCAAATACCGCATAGTCTTTCACCGCAGGATAGAGCTGCATAGCCGCCATCATGCAAGCCGTCATAATGAAACCATCTACCAATATAACCACATGGTCTTCAGCCGACTGAAGCATCGCACCAATGGCCATCACCATCTCATAGCCACCGAAATAACGGATGATGTCTTGTGCAGAACCGTCACCATTATAACGGTTCACCGCCTCCTGCAGAATCTGAAGTTTGCGGCTGATACCCTGGCTGTTGAGTCCGCTACCGGCACCAACGCACTTCCCCAAGGAAATGTGTGCAAAGAGGTGCATCCATATAGAGGAAGGTGAGGTGTTGCCGATGCCCATCTCTCCAAAACTCAACACATTACTTCCTTCCGCCTCACAACGCTTCACCATCTCTGCTCCACGTTCAATGCAGAGGTTCATCTCTTCCTCAGTCATAGCCGCCTCGTGCAGGAAGTTGCGCGTACCTTTTCGTACCTTCATGTTGATGATGCCACACTCATAAGGCAGGTCGAAATCCACTCCGGCATCCACGACCTTCAGTCCGAACCCGTGCTGATGCGTGAGGAAATTCACGCCACCGCCTCCGTGCGTGAAATGTATGGTCTGCTGCCAGGTCACTTCCTTTGGCGAAACGCTTACTCCCTCGTCGGCAATGCCGTGGTCAGCACAGAAGATAATGTTCTGCGGATGATGTAGGGCTGGAGACAGCGATTGCTGGATAAGTCCGATTTGCAAAGCCAAATCCTCTAATGTGCCCAGTGAACCCTTGGGCTTGGTGAGGTTGTTGATCTTGTCAATCAAGGTAGGCTCTATTGCCTTATCAGGTGTCTGTATATCAAATGTTCTCATGTTATCTATTTTATTGTTACAGGTATTCCGCTAACCATAAGTATCACGTCGTCAGCCTCTGAAGCCACAAACTGATTGAACCATCCCTGCAGGTCGGTGAAGCGGCGCTGGATATCGTTGGGTGAGGTACCACCCATTCCGATTTCATTGGTCACGAAAATAAAGGTTGCGTCTTGGTCTGTGAATTTCAGGAATTCAGCCTTCATGGCTGTGAGCGTGGCATCAACGTCATCTTGCAGGTCGAAAAAGAAATTGTTGCACCACATGGTGATGCAGTCAATCAAGATGGTGCGTCCAGACAACTGGTGACGGCTCAGCTCCTTTTCCTCCTCGATGTTGGTCCATTCAGGTCCTCTGCGCTCCTGATGCTTCAACACGCGCAGGCGGAACTCATCGTCCCACACCCTCGCCGTAGCTAAATAAACGGGATCAGGAGCCAGACTCAACGCCAGTTTTTCGGCATAGCTGCTCTTGCCAGAACGTGCGCCACCAGTGATAAGGATGATTCTTTTCATGGTTATTTAACTGATTAACGTCGCAAAATTATAAAAAAACTTTCACAACTATGGCGATTTATAGAAAAAACACTATATTTGCACCGTAATTTGATATGCGGCAGTAGCTCAGTTGGCAGAGCGTTGGCTTCCCAAGCCGAAGGTCGCGGGTTCGAGCCCCGTTTGCCGCTCTTATGATTTATGATGTGCAGATTCTTCTTATACATGGCTATTCTCCCTGGTCTGATGGCCTGCGGCAATCGGAGTGAAAACGGTTTGACAGGCGGGCGATAGCTTCTTCCCCCAAGAACAGAAACTTTAATTATACCATTATGAAAAAGACATTCGCTTTTGTTGTGATGAGCTTGTTCGCTGTGCTGACTTTCGCACAGGAATACAAGACTGAGGAGAACATTCCTTATCATGCTGACGCTGGCGACTATGCCGCAGAGCGTTGTAAACTTGACGTGTATTATCAGGAGGGTGCCAAAGACCTGCCAGTCGTAGTTTGGTTCCACGGTGGTGGTCTGACGATGGGGCAGAAGGAGATTCCCGAACAGCTGAAGAACAGCAAAATCATCGTGGTGGGTGTGAACTACCGCCTGTTGCCTAAGGCAGAACTGCCAGAGGTGATTGACGATGCAGCTGCAGCTGTGGCTTGGGCATTCAAGAATATCGCCCAGTATGGTGGCGACGTGAAGAAGATTTACGTAAGCGGACACTCAGCCGGCGGTTATCTGACCAACATGATTGGCCTGGATAAGAAATGGCTGGAGAAATATGGCATCGATGCCAACGACATCGCCGCTCTGGTGCCTTTCAGTGGGCAGGTGATCACTCATTTCGCATACCGTCAGTCTAAGGGAATGAAGAACACCCAGCCGCTGATTGACGAGTTCGCTCCGCTGTATTGGATTCGTCCAGACGCCCCCAAGATGGTAATCGTTTCTGGCGACCGTGAGGAGGAGATGCTTGGCAGATATGAGGAGACTGCTTACTTCTGGCGTATGCTGAAGGTGGTTGGTCATCCAGACGTGACGATGTATGAACTGGATGGTTATAATCACGGTGAGATGGCTGTGCCTGCCTTCCACATCCTGAAGAAATACGTTATCTATCCGCGTCCGAAGATAGATTGGAACAGATGATTACAGGCAAATGTCTTTGAGTTTTGCTCGCGTTTAGTATTCGTGATAATCACCTCTTTTTCGTTTTTAGGAATAAAAAGAGGTGATTATTTATTTTTTTTACTATATTTGCCTTTCGGAATAATTAAGATAAAAGTGTTACGTATGGAAGATAAAGAGAAAAAAGCAATCAGCCGACGCCATTTTCTGGGTCTGATGGGCGTAGGAGCGGCAGCTGCGGGTGCTATGACGATAAGCGGTTGTGGCAACAGAAAGAATGCTATGTATGACCCTTCAGGACATCATACTACGCCTGTGCCGACAGACCAGATGACTTACCGCACTTGGCCTAATATGCATAATGACCGAATCTCACTGCTTGGATACGGATGTATGCGCTGGCCTATGATTAATGATGCCAATGGCAGACCGCAAGGTGTTGACCAAGAGAGGGTGAATGAACTGATTGACTATGCTATGGCTCATGGAGTGAATTATTATGACACGTCTCCGGCCTATTGTATGGGCTTGTCTGAGAAAGCAACTGGCGATGCTTTGAAGAAATATCCACGTGACTCATACTACATTGCCACAAAACTGTCGAACTTTGATCCAAAAACGCAATCTTTTGAGGGTTCTAAGGCGATGTATGAGAACTCTTTCAAGGAACTTTCTGTGGATTATATTGACTACTATCTGCTTCATGTGATGGGGCAGGGTGGCCTGGAGCCTTCGAAGCGTCGATTTATAGAGAATGGCATGTATGATTTCCTCGTGAAAGAGAAAGAAGCTGGCAGGATCCGCCATTTAGGGTTCTCTTTCCATGGTGACCAAGAGACTTGGGAATGGTGTATGCAGATGCATGACGAAGGACGGTATGTTTGGGATTTTGTCCAGATTCAGATGAACTATCTCGACTGGCGTCATGCAGTGGGTGCTTCTATGACGGCAGAGTATATGTATAACGAACTGACCAAACGTAATATACCAGTGGTGATTATGGAGCCTTTGCTGGGTGGACGTCTGGCCAATATTCCTAACCACCTTGTGGCGAGACTGAAACAGGCTGAGCCTGAGAACAGTGTGGCCTCATGGGCCTTCCGTTTCTGCGGATCATATCCCAACGTGTTCTGTGCGTTAAGCGGTATGACCTATATGGAGAATCTGCAGGATAATATCCGTAGTTTCGGACCACTGAAGGAACTGACGGATGACGAAAAGGAGTTCCTCTTCGTGACTGCCGACCTGATGCAGGAATATCCTACCGTGCCTTGTAACCAGTGTAACTACTGTATGCCTTGTCCTTATGGACTGGATATTCCTGGAATCCTCACTCATTACAACAGGTGTGTAAATCAAGGTTATCTGCCAGAGAGTCAGCAAGATGCCAATTATCGTGAGGCGCGTCAGGCATTCCTTGTAGGCTATGACAGGAGTGTGCCTAAGCTCCGCCAGGCAGACCATTGCACCAATTGCAACCAGTGTTCACCTCATTGTCCGCAGATGATTAATATTCCGGAATGGATGAACCGCATAGACAACTTTGTTGAGTCATTGAAACAAAATACTTTATAACGTAACCATTAGCCACCTCTTTGCCGAAATAGGGGTGGCTGCAATTGAATCTAATATCATGAAGAAGCTTTTATCTTTAGTGATACTCTGCATGGCGATAGGCGTGCAGGCTCAACAGCAAAGCAATGTAACCAGTATTCTGGAAGTGCTTGATGTACAAACTGGTCAGCGAACCGTACTGAAGGAGTTCAATTACCTGATTGAGGCTCCCAACTGGACGGTTGACGGCAAGTGGATTATTTTTAACAGCAATGGCCTGATCTACAAGTTGGCAGCTAACGGAAAGGGTGAGGTTGGTCTGATAAATACGGAATATGTAACTCGTTGCAACAACGATCATGTGCTTTCCGCCGATGGCAAATATATCGCTGTGAGTTCTGGCCCTTCCGCTAACAGTTGGACCTCTTACATATACACTCTTCCGTTGGAAGGTGGTACGCCTAAACTCATCACCCCGTGGGGACCGAGTTATCTGCATGGATGGAGCCCTGACGGCAAGACATTGGCTTATTGTGCTTTCCGTAGTGTAGCTGAGGGGGCCGATATCTATACAATCTCTGTGAACGGAGGTGAGGAAACTCGCCTGACCACGGCTGAAGGTCTGGATGACGGACCTGAATATAGCCCTGATGGCAAGCATATCTGGTTCAATAGTGTACGAACAGGCCTGATGCAGGTTTGGCGTATGAATGCAGACGGTAGTGACCAGCGTCAGATGACTTTCGACGAGACTCGTAACGCATGGTTCCCCCATGTATCTCCTGATGGCAAACAGGTGATTTATATCACTTATCATGTGGGTGACCTGGAGCCAGGTCAGCATCTGGCCAACTACAATGTGGAACTTTGGTTGATGCCGGCAGAGGGTGGACAACCCAAGCGTGTGGCTGAACTCTTCGGTGGTCAGGGTACCATCAATACTAATTCCTGGGCTCCTGACAGCCGTCATGTGGCATTCGTCAGCTACCGGCTGAAAAAGAAAGAGTAATGGAGAATGTTCTATAATAATATAGGGGCGGTTCACATCGCCCCTATATTTCAAATAAACAATGGCAGTTGTCTATTTGTCTTTTTTACTTTCTCGCAAAGCGAGCAGTTGGTGTGATGTGACGGTCCGAACCTCCGTCTCACTGTACTCAACGCTTTTTCCTCGAAAGCAATGACAAAGCTACGCATGGCAGGTCTTCTGACTTCGTCTCACCTCATCTCGGCGCCTTCCCGTAAAAGCTACATAGAGCTTTGGCAGTGGCATTGAGTTATTGCCGATAGGTACTCTTGAGACATACAGCAGCGGGACTGTTCAGGATTCTCACCTGATTCCCTTTTAATCCCTGCTCCGAAAGGAAGCCAGGGAACCAATGCGTTGCAAAGTTAATCACCTTTTGTGATATAAGCAAACTTTTCGCCAATATTATTTGCCAATATACCGTAAATGGTTACCTTTGCAACGAAAATGTATTATAAAAAACTTACTTTGTTTATGGGACTGGTTATAGGAATTGACGTGGGTGGCTCAACCACCAAGATTGTTGGAATAGAGAACAATCAGATTATCAGGCCAATGTTTATCACGGCCACTGATCCTGTTACGTCTTTATTCGGTGCATTTGGCAAGTATCTGCATGATAATTCCATTCAGCTTAATGATATCGAGCAGGTGATGATGACTGGCGTTGGCAGTGCTTTCGTCAATACGCCTATCTACGGACTCCCCACACAGACGACAGATGAGTTTACTGCTGATGGACTGGGAGCACGTCATGATATCGATATCGAGAAACTGATTGTGGTGAGTATGGGTACGGGGACTACTTTCGTCAAAATTGATCACGAAGAAATCGTACACATGGGCGGAATGGGTATCGGTGGCGGCACCATCCAAGGTCTTTCTAACCTGATACTCAAGACACATGACATTCGTCAGGTGGCAGAACTGGCACAGCAAGGTGACCACACCAAGGTGGACCTTCTCATCGGAGATGTATGTAAGGCCGACCTGCCAGGCTTGCCTCTCTATGCAACCGCTTCCCTCTTAGGCAAGGCACATAGCGATTCCGCTCAGGAAGACATAGCAGCCGGCATCATAGTAACCGTGTTGCAGACCATTGGCAGCGGAGCCGTTCTCTGTGCGCTCAACACTGACATCAAGGACTTTGTGATGATTGGTAATTTGACACGTATGCCACAATGCAAGGATGTTTTCGACGAACTTGAAGGACTTTATGACGTGAGGTTCCACATACCTCCCTATGCAGAATACAGTACAGCCATCGGAGCAGCTTTGTCTTATATAAAAGGTAAAGTGAAAAAATAAATCCTTTTATTGTTGGCAAGTCGGAAAAAAGTTCGTATTTTTGCGGCGTTTTTGAGACAACATAATGTCTAACACAATTAGTTATTAAACAAATTATTAACAAAAAATGGAAAACTTAAAGAACATTCAGCCACTCGATGAGTTCAATTGGGAGGCTTATGAAAGTGGCGAAACCCTCTCTCCGGTTAGCAAGGAAGACCAGGAGAAGGCGTACGACAACACGCTCAACAAGGTAAATGACCGTGAAGTCGTTGAAGGTACCGTTATCAGCATGAACAAGCGTGAAGTAGTGGTGAATATCGGTTACAAATCAGACGGTATCATTCCTATGAGTGAGTTCCGTTACAATCCAGACCTGAAGCCCGGTGACAAGGTAGAGGTGTACATCGAGAATCAGGAGGACAAGAAGGGCCAGCTGGTGCTCTCTCACCGCAAGGCTCGTCTCTCTATGGCTTGGGACCGCGTGAATGCAGCTCTCGAGAACCAGGAGATCATCAAGGGCTTCATCAAGTGCCGTACAAAGGGTGGTATGATTGTCGATGTATTCGGCATCGAGGCCTTCCTGCCAGGTTCACAGATTGATGTGAAGCCAATCCGTGACTATGATATATTCGTAGGCAAGACAATGGAGTTCAAGGTTGTTAAGATCAACCAGGAGTTCCGTAACGTAGTTGTTTCTCACAAGGCTCTTATCGAAGCTGAGTTAGAAGCACAGAAGAAGGAAATTATCGGTAAGCTGGAGAAGGGTCAGGTACTCGAGGGTACCGTTAAGAATATCACCTCTTATGGTGTATTCGTTGACCTGGGTGGCGTTGACGGTCTGATTCATATCACAGACCTGAGCTGGGGCCGCGTGAGCGATCCTCATGAGGTTGTTCAGCTGGACGAGAAGATAAATGTTGTTATCCTTGACTTTGACGATGAGAAGCGCCGTATCGCTCTCGGTCTGAAGCAGCTGTCTCCACATCCATGGGATGCTCTGGACGCTGACCTGAAGGTGGGTGACCATGTGAAGGGCAAGGTTGTCGTTATGGCAGACTATGGTGCATTCGTAGAGATTGCTCCGGGTGTTGAAGGTCTGATCCACGTTTCTGAGATGTCTTGGAGCCAGCATCTGCGTAGCGCTCAGGACTTCCTGAAGGTTGGTGACGAAGTAGAGGCTGTTATCCTGACTCTCGACCGCGATGAGCGTAAGATGTCTTTAGGTATCAAGCAGCTCAAGGCTGATCCATGGGAGAATATCGAGGTTAAGTACCCTGTAGGTTCTCAGCATAAGGCTAAGGTTCGCAACTTCACCAACTTCGGCGTGTTCGTTGAGATTGAGGAAGGTGTTGACGGTCTGATTCACATTTCCGACCTGTCTTGGACCAAGAAGGTTAAGCATCCGTCAGAGTTCACTCAGATTGGCGCTGACATAGATGTCGTTGTGCTGGAAATCGACAAGGAGAACCGTCGTCTGAGTCTTGGTCATAAGCAGCTCGAGGAAAATCCTTGGGATACTTTCGAGACCGTATTCACGGTAGGTTCTGTATTCGAGGGTACTATCACCGAGATGCTGGATAAGGGCGCCGTTGTTGCTCTGCCTTATGGCGTTGAGGGATTTGTTACTCCTAAGCACCTCGTTAAGCAGGATGGTAGTCAGGCTCAGTTGAATGAGAAGCTGCCGTTCAAGGTGATTGAGTTCAATAAGGATGCCCGTCGTATCTTCCTGTCTCATAGCCGTGTTTATGAAGATCAGACTCGCAATGAGGAAAGAGCGGAACGTCGTGCTCCTCGTAAGAACAGCAAACGTGAGGAACCTTCTGTAATCCAGAATCAGGCAGCATCAACAACTTTGGGTGACATTGATGCACTGGCTGCTCTGAAAGAGAAGCTGCAGAAAGGTAGCAAATAATTGAGAACATCTCAATAATTATAATAGGAAGGGTGTCTGTATCATTTGCAGGCACCCTTTTTTATTATTAACTTTGCGACGTAAAATCATCTGATATGGAAAAGTTCGAACTCACTATACTGGGATGTGGCTCCGCCAAGCCAACCTTGAGGCATAACCCTTCGTCGCAAATACTCAATGTGCGCGACAAACTGTTTATGATTGACTGTGGGGAAGGTACCCAGCTACAGCTTTGTCACAACGGACTCACGTTCACCAGGCTCAATCATGTGTTCATCTCGCATCTGCATGGCGACCATTGGTTCGGATTGCCCGGACTTATCTCTACCATGAACCTCTACAATAGAACTGCAGAACTGCATATCCACAGTCCGCATGGATTGGAGGAGATGATGAAACCCATCATGGACTATTGTAACTATGATATGAGCTACCAGGTGTTCTTCCACGAGTTTGACACCCTGGAACCTACCCGGATATTTGAAGACCGGACGCTTACTGTTACCACCATTCCGCTTAAGCACCGTGTGCCCTGTTGCGGATTCTTGTTTCGTGAAAAGGAAGGACTCAGGCATATCCGTCGAGAAATGATTGATGCCTATGAGATTCCTATAGCCTACATCAACAACATCAAGGCCGGAGCTGATTTCGTGCTTCCTGACGGAGAGGTGATTTCCAACGAGAGGCTTACCACGCCACCTTCGAAGGTGCATAGCTACGCCTATTGTTCCGATACCGTATTCCGTCCTCAGATAGCCGAACAGGTGAGGGGAGTGGATCTGCTTTATCATGAAGCCACTTATGCTGCAGAAGACGATAATCGCGCTGTGAAGCATTTCCATAGCACTACCGTCCAGGCAGCAGAGATAGCCCGTTTGGCGGAAGTAGGAAAACTGGTCATTGGTCATTTCTCCGCCCGCTATACCAACGATCAGCAGTTGCTTGATGAAGCAAAGGCTGTTTTCCCCAATACCGTATTGGCGAATGAGAACCTGCGTGTGACGATAGATGATTAAACCTTTCGCCATTTGAATTGTCTTATAGAAAAAGAAGATTTGTGAGGAAATATAAATATGAGTGCGAGATTTGACGAAGAAGATGTGTTGAGAATGTTGCAGGAAGATGAAGCTATGCAACGCAGGGCCTTCGGCATGATTGTGGAGGAGTTCGGGCAGCCACTTTACTGGCAGATCAGACGACTGGTGCTCGACCACGATGATGCCAATGATGTGCTTCAGGAAACCTTCATTCAAGCGTGGAAGAATATCGACTACTTCAGGGGTGAGTCAAAGCTTTCCACGTGGCTCTATCGCATTGCCATCAACCAGAGCTTGAACTTCCTCAATAAGAAGAAGGCTCAGCAACAGGTGTCGATGGATGACGAGCAAGCCTCTGTGGCCACCCAGCTGGAAGGAGATCCCTATTTCGACGGAGAGAAAGCCCAGCGACTCTTGCAGCAGGCACTCACCGCCTTGCCCGACAAACAGCGTCTGGTGTTCAACCTACGCTATTTCGACGAGCTTACCTATACTGAAATTTCAGAGATTATCGGTTCCACAGTGGGGGCTTTGAAAGCCGACTACCATCTGGCTGTGAAGAAAATCTCCAAATTTTTTGAAGATGCCGATTAAACCGTTGTGTGAAAATCATGTCTAACAAATAGAAAAAAAACAATAGAGCCATGAAAGAAGAAGATATCCTGATGCAAAAGGTGGGAAAGCACAATCCCTTCACCGTTCCTGAGGGTTACTTTGAGAACCTCACGAACCAGGTGATGCGTGAATTGCCCGAAAAGCCTGTGGCTGAGTATAAGACTAAGCCCGTCACCTTGTGGGACAAGGCTAAGCCGAGTGTCTATCTGGCGGCAATGTTTGTGGGGGCGGCTATCATCATCAAGGTGCTTGGCTACATGCACGACAATGATCCTGCTGTGATTCAGGCAGAGAATGATGAATATGAAACCGAGATGGTACAGAATATGGTGGAGAGTATGCAGATGGACGACTACTCGCTCTACCTCTACCTCTCAAATGCTGAATAAATGATGCAAAAAACTATTATTAATTGTAATTCAAGATTTATTATGAGAAAGTTAGTGATTTTATTGACGATGGTGATGGCGGTTGCCTCACTCAACGCACAAGACAGAAGACGTCACGAAAGACTATCGCCTGAGCAATTCCAGGCTAAGCAACAGGAATACTTGACCAAAGCTGCCGAACTGACTGAACAGGAAGCAGCAGCGTTCTTCCCGTTGTATTTTGAAATGAAGGATAAGCAGAAAGCCGCTACTGACGAGGCTTGGAAGCTGTTCCGTGAAGCTGGTAAGGATAATGCCAAGGAAGGCAGTTACCGTGAGGTGCTCGATGCATTTACGGATTCTCAACTCACTACCGCAAGATTGGAGAAGACCTACCTTGAGCAGTTCCGTAAGATTTTGTCAGATAAGAAGATTTATAAGATAAGACAGGCAGAAATGGGCTTCCGCCGTGATATGGTAAGGGATATTTGGAGACCGAAACCTGAAGGTGGTGGCGGAAATGACCGGAACAGACAACACAGACGCAATATAGATAACAGATAATTGAATCTTAATCAGTAGAAAAGTTAGTTTTTATCCCGTCAGTTGCGTGATGCAACTGGCGGGATTTGTTTTACAGTGTGTTCTGCTTCAGTGATTCCACATACTGGTCGATTCGTTGCATCTGTTGCGGAATGTTGATGCGTTGAGGACAGTTCGGCGTACACTGGTTGCAACCTGTACAATGGCTCGCCTGTCGGAGTTTTGGCACACTTCGGTCATAGCCAACCAGGAAAGCCTGTCGCATCTTGCGGTAATTCGGGTCACCTTGGTTCTCTGGCAGGTTGCCCTCGTTCACACATTTATTATAATGCAACAGAGTGCCTGGGATATCAAGACCGTAAGGACAAGGCATACAATACTGGCAGTTGTTGCACTGGATAATCGGATACTTGATAAGCAACTTGGTGGTTTCTTCCAGAAACTCGTTTTCCTCATCAGTAAGAGGCACCAGTGGAGAGAAACTACGGATGTTGTCCTGCAGATGCTCCATATAAGTCATTCCACTCAGCACACTCATCACCTGCGGGTGAGTGCCTACCCAACGGAATGCCCATGAAGCGACACTGTTCTCTGGATTACGTTCCTTCAGACGCTGTACCAGATGAACAGGGAGGTTGGACAGACGACCGCCCAGCAGCGGCTCCATAATGACGATAGGGATATTCCGCTCAGCCAGCATGTTGTACATGATTTCACCTTGAACGCCGTTCAGTCCCTGAGGATAATGCCAGTCCTGATAGTTCATCTGAATCTGTGCGAAATCCCAGTGAGCCTCGCCCTTATCGTGCATCTGCATGAGATATTCCAGTACCTCAATGTCACCATGATATGAGAAACCCATATTGCGGATTCGACCCGCCTCTTTCTCCTGCATCAGGAAGTCATGCAAGCCGATGTCAAGATAGTGGGAGTGCAGTTTCATCATGCCTGTCACACCCCCAGGTCCGAAGCCTCCCAGACCTGCACCGTGAATCAGATAGTAGTCCAGATAATCTACCTGCAACTCTTCAAACGACCTGTGATAGCCGGCTTTGGCTACATTCGGATCGTTACCGTTGCCATCCAGGAAGGTTGACAGCTTCGTTGCGATGTAGAAACTTTTGCGAGGGTGACGCTTCAAAGCAATACCAGTGGCTTTTTCTGACTGGCCACGTCCATAGTGAGGTGATGTGTCGAAATAGTTCACACCGTGCTCAATAGCATAGTCCACCAGTCGGTTCACTTGCTCTTGATCAATGATTTCACCTTGTCCGTTTGGATTCGGAATCATAGGCCAGCGCATACAGCCATATCCTAAGAGTGAAACCTTATCGCCTGTATTATGGTTGGTTCGATAGGTCATTTTCCCAGTTGGAACTGGGGTAGAGTAGTTACCTGCGGGGTCGGTAGCCATATTCTTTTTCGGGGTACAACTCTCCAGTGCCACGCCAGCGGCTACAGTAGCGCCTGCTCCCATTGCCTTTAGGAATCCACGACGGCTTATATTATTATTGTCAGTCATAATGTTCAATCTTCAATGTTCAATTTAAATAGTTCTGTGTACTTCGTGACCTTCCACATGGATAGCACTCAGCGGACGGGAAGGACAAAGGTTCTCGCAAGCACCACAGCCGATGCATAGCTCCTCGTTCACCACAGGAATCTTCAGTGACTTAGGATCATCTGCGTCAGTAGGCACCATCGTGATGGCACCGGTAGGACAGTGGCGGGCACAGTTGCCGCACTCCTGACCGTCGCGGATAGGAACGCAGAGCTCGCGTGTCCAGACGGCATGGCCTACCTGGATAGATGATTTCTCTGCCACATCAATGAGCTTGATGGCACCAGCAGGGCATACCTCAGAGCAACGCACGCACTCGGGACGGCAATAGCCAACCTCGTAGCTTGCCTCCGGCTGCATGAGCGTCATCAGGTCTGTGCTTGGACGCAGCACGCCATTCGGGCAAGCTGATACGCAGAGCTGGCAGCCCGTACAGTGGCTCGCCATATTCTTCAGGCTC
>JAFUVZ010000078.1 GCA_017471185.1 Bacteroidaceae bacterium | reverse complement strand
TACTTACCTAGGCCCCTGACTTCTCACCCTCACGGCATAAATCTCTAGCAAAGCTACAAAACTTAAACCGTATTGCATCCATCTGCAAGAATTATTTCATGAAAATGGAACAATTTCTATAATCGAATGCAAAGGTAAGAGGCTCTTGTTGAACCTCGCTTTAAGGATAATGCGCGTGTGTTGGATAACATCATCAACACCTTGCTCAGGCTCCAGGATAATCAGGAGATAGATTCAATCAAAGTAAACGTAGAAGGCTTGACCAGCATCGAGGGTACTTCTGCCCTCAACGAGAAGCTGGCATTGAGCCGTGCCACGGCATTGCGTGACTACATAGCCGGCAAGACTGGCTTAGACATTCAGCACATCAGTGCCGGTGTTGACAGGTCCAGCTGGGCTCAGTTCCGCCGTCTGGTAGCAGACGATTCCTTCGAGTATCGTGACGAGGTGCTGCGCATCATCGACAGTCCTGAGAGTGAAGACGCGCGTGAGCGTCAGATTGTGGGCCTGCACGGCGGGCGTGTGCTGCAGTACCTGCAGAAAGACATCCTGCCTAAGTTGCGTGGTGCCAGCGTAGTCACTATATATATATAAGGTGTTGGCTCAGCCACAGCAGCCCGTAGCTGAAGTGCAGGAGCCGCAAGTAGAGGAGCCTACTCCTCAGACACCGCCTCAGGAGCCGGTTATGCAGCTGGTGGAAGAGCCAGAGCCTGCACCCGCACCTGCAAAGCCCGCACGTGTTTATGACGAGATACATCCTTGGATAGCCGTCAAGACCAACCTGCTGCTTGACGCTGCCCTCACTCCCAATATCGAGATTGAACGCTGGTTTGGCAAGCACAACCACTGGAGCGCGATGGCAGAAGTGTGGTTCCCCTGGTACACCGTGCGTCAGAACAGCCGTGCCTACCAGGTGCTTACCATCGGTGCTGAGCTGCGCTACTGGTTCTTCCCTCACAATGGCAACCTGCGCCCGCTGCACGGACAGTTCATCGGCGTGTATGGAGCCGGCGGCAAGTATGACCTGGAGTGGAGCAGCAAGGGTAACCAGGGTGAGTTCACCAGCATGGGCCTTACCTACGGCTATGCCTTCCGCCTGGCCAAGCACTTCAACATGGAGCTGTCGCTCAGTGGCGGATATATAGGCGGTCCATACCGTTACTACAAAGGTATGTTCAGTGATACGCACCTGATATGGCAGCGTTCAGAGAAATTCAGGTACTGGGGCATCACCAAGGCCAAGGTCAGCTTGGTATGGCTGATAGGAGACAAGAAATGAGATTTGATTACAGAAAGATTTAGATAGGATGGAAAAGACATTATATAAATATGGTGTATCGCTGCGCAAGGCTTGCGTCATGCTGTTGCTGCTCATGGTGGCCCTGGCATCGTGCGACCGTCGCGAGCTGGAGGTCATGGAGCCGCAGAAGACGAGTTTCCGCATTGAGGTGAGATGGGCATCGGTTGACTGGGACTCTTACTATGGAGGCAAGCCAAGCGGCATGACGGTGATGCTCTTCGGGGCGAAGAATCCCGATAAGCCCATCGTCGAGCTGACTAACGCAGTGGATTACGTGAACTTAGACCTTGACCCCGACAAGTACCGCATGGTTATCTTCAATAACAGTGTCGGTGAGTTCGGCTCTATGAACTTCGAGAACATGAATGACTATGACAACATGGCTGCTCGTGCCGTGAAGTTCACCCCTATGCAGGCCACTGAATGGACGGCGCAGACCGTCTTCCACCGTGATCCCGAACGCATAGGCGTGGTGCTTGAGGAGTTTGAGATTACTGAAGACATGTTGCTCTCACAGGTAACGTTCTATCCTTATAAGGCTTGGCTCCGTGCGCTTCGTGCCGACACGCGCTTTTACCAGCGTGATGACCTGACATACGTGATTGAGGTGACACCGGTGCCCGTTACATCTACTCTTTTCCTCAGGGTGCACGTACAGGGCTTGGTGAACATGCGGTCGGTAGAGGGCAGCATCTCCGGTATGGCAGACGGCTATTACCTCACCCGCGAACAAAATACTTCAGAGACCGCCCTGCACCTGCTCGACAGCTGGTCTGTGCGCTCTGATGAGAACTTCAACGGCAACGGCTGGATTACCACCACCATACCCGTATGGGGCGAGCCTTTCGGCATGGAGAATGCTGACACTCGTCCGGCAGACCATCATCAGTTGAAGCTGCACTTCAACCTGCGTGATGGCAAGACCCAGTGCGACTTCTCTTTCAACGTGGGGCGTGAGCTGCGCTATATGCGGCAGAATGCCGCCGGCGAATGGGAATATACCGATGAGAAGACCCGCTACATGGTCCTGACCATCTGGAACTTCGACCTCGGTGAAGAACCGGGCGAGCCGGAAGACCCAGGCGATGACCCGGGTAAGGAAGACCCAGACCCTGATGATCCCCATCGCCCGCATGACCCCATCCTGCCGTTTGTAGAGAGCGACGGCCAGGGCAGTGGCTTCGATGCCGTGGTGATGGATTGGGAAGACGGAGGTACGTTTGACATTGGATTTTAAAAAAATAAAGAAAATAATATAGTACTAATTTATAATTGAGAGAAAGATGAAAAAGATTATGTTTTTCTCGCTCCTTACTGGAGCGATGCTGGCAGGATGTTCTTCCAGCGATTTGGAAACCACTTACGAGAAAGAAGTGCTGCAGCATCGTGAGATTCCTGTTGAGTTCAACACTTTCCTGGGTAACTCGGCAAATACACGTGCAGGTGAGACTGGTATCCTTACTACAGATGCATTAAAGGCTGCTGCAAGTCAAGGTTTTGGCGTATTCGCTTATTACACTAATGGTACAGGCTATAGTGCTTCAGCTACACCTAATTTCATGTACAATGAGCAGGTGACATACAAATCAGGCAATTGGACATATGCGCCTATCAAGTACTGGCCTAATGAGTTTCAGACTTCCGGTGACGGTGGTGTTTCTGAGAACATTGACAAACTGACATTCTTCGCATATGCGCCTTGGGTAGGTGAGACTGCTAATGGTACAAATGCCGTGCTTGCTAATATGGGCGATTCCGGTATTACTAATTTCAGCGCTAACAATGCTGCTGGTGACCCTACCATTACTTATACGGTTGCTGAAGACGCTGATGAAAGTGTTGACCTGCTTTGGGCTTCTAATGCCTCAACAGAGCTGAAGGATCTTACCAAGCCAACTACGTCTTCAAAGGTCAATTTTACTTTTAATCATGCGTTGGCTCGCCTCGGGTTGAAAATTCGTTCAGTAGTAGATGAGGTTGCCAAAGATGGTACTAATCCTATTAATAGTTCAACCACTATTTTGCTCAGCAAGATAACGATCGAAAGTTCGGATTTGAAAAAAACGGGTACCCTGAATCTCAATACTGGTGACTGGACTGCTGACAATACAGCTGATGCTACTAAATTAGTTATTGAAGGTGATGATATTAACCTTAGCTCTACAGCAGCAGATAAAAAGAAGGTGACAACCACACTCACAGATGTGTTAAACGCAGGTAAAGGAGCTTCTGATCCTGAAAAGTATTTCATGTTCATCCCATCAGCTACAACCGAAAGTACATTCAATGTAACTGTTGAATATACTGTAGAGACTGTTGATCCTGCACTGGCTGGAACAGTAACAGGTGGCTCTAATGGTATCAAGATTGAAAACAAAATCAAGAACACTGTAAAATTCACTCCAGAAAAGACAAAGGCTTATAACTTCGACATCTTAATTGGTGTTACATCAGTAAAGGTAGAAGCTACTGTTACTCCATGGACTGCTGACAATTCAGAGAATAACGTTTGGGTACCGGTTAATAAAAATAATTAAAGCTGATTCCAGTATTTAATAATATGAATAGAGAGCTGACAATCCTGACGCTTGCCGCTGCGATGATGAGCGGATGTTCGTCCACTGATGTGGAGCAAACCTACGAGGAACAGCTGCAGACGAGTCTGCAGGTACCTGTAGCGTTCGGCACCTTTGTGGGCAATGCCGCCGACACGCGTGCCGGAGCAGGGAAGACTGGCTCCATACAGGGACAAGGCACGACAACCTCCACGGCTGTGCTGGCACAGAAAGGAGGCTTCGGAGTCTTCGCCTTCCAAACTGACAACGGCAGATACCAGTCAGCCACGTCGCCTATCAACTTCATGTATAATGAGCATGTCACCTCTGCCGATGACGGCAACACGTGGACATACGCTCCGCAGAAGTTCTGGCCGAACGAACACTCCACAAGCAACACCATTGGCGCCAGCGTGCCTGCCAATGGTGATGTGGAGAAGCTGGACCGTCTGTCGTTCCAGGCATACGCGCCATGGACGGGCGATACTGCCAACGGGTATGCCTATGCCGATGACCTTAACGAAGGCGGTACCGAGGTGGGCATCACAGGTTTTAACGCCAACAGTGCCTTGGGTGACGTCATTGTGAGCTATCGGTCAGCCAACCGTCCTGAGAACAGTGTGGACTTGCTCTACGCCCGCAATGCCGACTCTGATGCTGCCGGAGGCTTGAAGGATCAGCTAAAGCCTTCTACGGGCAGCAAGGTACGTCTGGAATTTGTACATGCCTTGGCAAGAATGGATCTGGCAGTGCGAGCCGTGTTTGATGATACTGACCCTGAGAGCACCAAGGATTTCAAAGGTGATTTCTCACAGAATGACAACAAGACGGTCATCGCCCTGCAGAGTGTCACCCTGACCAGCGCCAAGCTGGGTGTCAGCGGTGACTTGAACCTTCGCACGGGAAAATGGTCTAACTTCACTAAGGGGGGAACCCTCAGTATCTCAGGCAGTGACATCGCACTGACTGACGGCAAGGTGACCCACCAGTGGCAGCAGCTGATGCCTGAAGGACGATACTTCATGTTCGTCCCTACCGATGAGGCTGCAACCGATTTCACTGTGCGTGTGAAATATACCGTCACCACTGAAGACCCTGCATTGAGCGCGTCAAACAGTGTAGTGACTAATGAGATTACTAACACGGTGAGCTTCAAGCCGGAAAAGTGCAAGGCCTACAGGCTCAGGCTCGTGCTGGGTATGACCACCGTGAAACTAAGCGCAGAGGTAACCGATTGGACAGCTTCCGATGTGAGTCCTGTCTGGGTGCCTGTAAACAAGAACTAATTATTTATTTTATTTTTTATTTAAGTTTTATGAAAAAGAATTTTGTATTCATGGCAGCATCATTGCTGCTGTTGGGCAGCTGCTCTGACGATGTGATGAACATCAGTATGGATGACGCGCTTGCTGTGAAGGATGTACCCGTTACTTTCGGGACCTACACGGGTAAGAATGCTGTTACACGTGCCGGAGATGTCACTCCAATGACTACGACACAGATGCAGACTACCGGTTTCGGTGTGTTTGCTTACAACACTGGAACTGCTGACTATACAGTTGGCGGTGCTACTGGTCAGACTCCTAACTTCATGTATAATGAAAAGGTTTCTACTGCAAACTGGACTTACAGCCCAATCAAGTACTGGCCTAACCTGAGTGGACAGGCTGATACTCAGACTCCTTCTTCTACAGAGGCTAACGCTGCTGCCAAGCTGAGTTTCTTCGCTTACGCTCCATACGTTAGTGCATCTGATATTTCAGGTGATCCTAATAAGAACATCACTGGGCTGGTTCTTGCTGACGCTACCGTTGACCCATTTGTGAAGTATATGTTCCCTGATAATGGTAAGTCTGTTGACCTGCTTTGGGGTACAGCTGCTACGACTCCAACTACCGGTGAAAACATCCTGGGTAATGCTCAGGCTGGCACTACTTTGACTGGTGGTGTGGGTAAGGTGAATGTTAACCTCACCAAGCAGAAGGAATCAGGCAAGGTAAGCTTCTTCTTCAAGCATGCGCTGAGCAATGTCGGTGGTTCTTCCACTATCACTAAAAACGTTGCTAACCCAAATAGTGATGCATCTGGTAACATCGATGTCAAGCAGGGTGGTTTCCAGGCAATCCTGGACATCAATGATGGTTCTGACAAGAAGGAGAGCAAGACTGTAGTGACTATCAAGAACATCAAGATTAAGGGTAAGAACGTTGCTCCTAACGGAACTACTGGTGAGGATGAGAACGGCAATTCTATTACTTCTGACGGTACTTACGTGGTTGTTGGAGGTAAGCTGAATCTGGCTACTGGCGTTTGGACCAAGATTATGAAGCCTTCAACAACACCGACTGTTGGCGTTATCGACCACAACGTTACATCTCCTGCCAGCACAACGGATGAAAAGAATGCCAAGAGTGCTACTCTGAGCAATGTTCTGGCTGAGCCTGCAGGCATCACTGCATCTACTCAGTGGAATACACTTCCTTTGGGTGTGCTGACTGTAGCGCAGAACATATATGAGGATGAGACCAGCCCATTCGTATTCATGCCGGGTGCTGTTCCTCACTTGGATGTTACTGTTGAATATATCGTTCGCACTAAGGATGAGAAGCTGACTGCAGGCTGGACTGTGACTGAGCAGGCGGTTACCAAGTCAATTGACTTCGCTAACGCTATCGAGATGAACAAGAAGTATAATTTGATTATGCACATTGGCTTGACAGACGTGAAGTTCACTGCATCAGTTGAAGACTGGGCTTCTTATAATCCAGATCCATCAATTGATCCAACGGCTCCTGGTTATGTTCCAGATCCTAATAATCCTGCAGACCCTGCAAATTCTGTAGATATCGACGTATATGTACCAAAGAACGTCGCAAATTAATCTTGCTTTTCTCACCCTGCCCCTCTGCTGGCAGAGGGCCAGGATGAGATAAATCGCTTTTCAAAATCTGTATATTTTTGAAGGAGGGTTGCCGGCGGCACCCGTCAGAGCCCTCCTTTTTTCTACCAACCAATAAAAGAAAGAAGTTGAAACGTCTTACTTACATATTAACCCTGGCCTTAGGCATTCTCTCTGCCGGTTGCGCCGACAGTCATGAAGACCTGGAAGTGAAGAAACTGGTGGCTTCACAACCTGTACCTGTTGCCTTTGATACATACGTGCTCCAGAACGCAGACACGCGCTTGCTGTCTGTTGCCCCGCTGCCCGCCAAGGGAGCTACCGGGTCTATCGAGAGCGTTGACAGATTGCGCCAGGTGGGCTTTGGCGTTTTCGCTACCTATACCAACGGCTCACAGTGGAGTACTGCATCGCATGAGCCAAACTATATGTATGACCAGAAAGTGGAATATGACGCCGTAGCAGGCAAGTGGACCTATGCGCCCGTCAAATACTGGCCTAACGAAACCACCAGCGACATTCATGGAGCTACCTCTGATCATACTGATTACGTGAGCTTCTTTGCATACGCACCCTATGTTGACTATTCTGCCGGTGCCACCTTTGGCGCTGACAACCAGATAACGCCCATGGACCGCTCTCAGACTCACTGGGGTGTGGTGAAGATGAGCGACAATTATTCCAATCTGGCCGATGGCCCTTATATCTATTATGCACCCGCCAGTGTTTCCACCAACAGTGTGGACCTGCTCTGGGCGGTTGCTGAAGACGGCGGTTACAAATACCAGCCGGTAAACCATACCTCTGACCTCACCGTGCCTGAAGGAACTCCTTTCCTCAACATGATTAAGCCGGCGGTTGACAAACCCCTCAAGTTCCTCTTCAAGCACGCCACGGCACGACTCGGCGTGAACGTGAAGGCTGACGTTGACCTGTGGGACGATGCGAAGGTATATACCGATGGCCTGAAGACCGCTGCCAAGAACAATACGGCGATTACCGTGGATGAACTGCGCATCACGGGCAACTTCCCTTCCAGTGCGCAGCTGCAGTTGAACAACACCACGCCGGGAGTACCCCTGTGGGTAAACCCTACCTACGACGTGCTCAGTTCGGTTGACCCTAACACGGGTAACGTCACCACTACGCAGCTCAATACCCATACATACGTGCTCGACGAACAGAGCATCGCCAAGTCTATGCGTACACCTGACTATGTTTACATTAACAACAATGTGAGCAATGACCTGAGCGATGACTTCAAGGCGCAGATAGGTGCCAACAGCCTGCTGAACGCCACCTCCCCCAAGCCACTGCTGGTGCAGACCAAGCCGGTGACGAGCACAGAGGTGCGTGACGATGCTAACTCAACTTCAGCACAGTTGAGCGCCAACGAGCTGAGCGCTAACGAGGAACCTACCTACCTGATGGTGATTCCTAACCCGAATGACCCCAACGTGACTAACCTGCACGTGAGCATCACTTATAGCATCACCTCCCTTGACGACCACCTGATGCCTACCAAGAACGGTTACTTCCGCCTTACGCAGACGGTAGAGGGTGATGTCAGCATACCCAAGATTGAGGCCGGCAAGGCTTACACCCTGCAGTGCTCCATCGGTCTGAACACCGTGCTGCTTGAGGTGAATACCTACGAATGGAGTGAGCCTATCACATTCGGAGCCCCCAATGTGCAGCCTTGGACGGTTGTGCCTGATGAGAAGAAGGAGTTTGACAATGACTGATGGCAGTGTCACGCTTATGATTATTTTGTGATTTTAACCAATCAATAGATATGAAGAAATTTTTGGCGAATATAATGATAAAACAAGGTGCCGCGCTGGTCTCTTTGGGATTGCTGCTCTTGCAGTCATGCAGCGGCAACGGTGCCGTGACTGACGAGCCTGAGGCTGTGGTGACACCAGATAGCCCCGTTGTTGAATGGGATCGTCCCGTGCCTGTAACCTTCGGTATCGGAACTGCGGCGGGAACACGCGCAGGCGGTATGGAGTCGGGCGTACAGCCCTGGCTGAGGGCAGACGGCTCTTCAAAAAACGCAGACACACGCTCTGACGTTACCTGGGCCATCACCCATGTGGATGAACTGACCGTTATCCCCAAAGACAAGCAGGTGGGCGTGTTCGGCTACTATCAGGGCATTGACAAGTGGGATAACATCTATATGCGCCCGGAGTTCTTCTTCAACGAACCTATGACGAGCCAGGGAAGGCGTGAAGACCCGGTAGGCTCAGGCAATTACAGTAGGACGGCATACTTAGACTACAGCCCCCTGCGCTACTGGCCTAACGGCGAGGACGAGATGCTGGCATTCTACGCCTATTATCCCTACAGCGACTTCACGTTTGATGAGCACGGTAAAGGCACGCCATCCACAGCCACTGACTATGGCTTCACCTACTACCAGAGCAACCAGACACTGGCACAGGGCGAATTCACCTTTACGGTGAAGGATAATGCCAGCCAGCAGATTGACTTCATGTGCTCTGACCTTGAGTATGACCAGCTGCGCACTGACTACCTGACGGGCGACCACCGTGTGCCACTGACATTCTACCACAAGTTAGCGCGCATCCTCATCAATATAACCATTGATGCAAACTCACACTTTGACAAGATAACGGAGCTTTACATAGAGGGTGTGCACAAGACGGCTGTCTTCAAGCCCGACCTCATGCATCACTTCTCGGCTTGGGAACGTCCGCTTATTGGAAGTACACTGAGGAATATAGGTAATGTGGTGGTTGACCAGCTGCCGGCTAACGGCTCGCTTACCGCCAGTGAGAGCACTGCCCTGCTGCTCATACCGCAGCGTTGCGAGCAGGAGAGCTACTTCATCAAGTTCAAGCTCCACAATACCACGACAGGCAATAATGACCAGTTCAGCTTCCCGCTGCGCGACGTGTGGTGGGCAGGGCGTGAGTATGAGTACAACTTCACCGTGGATGACGAGAACGACGTGACTAACACCACCATCTTCCGTGGTAATGCGGGTACGCCTGTAAACGGAGGAACGATAGAGTAAAATGACACATAAACTTACATGGATATGAAACTGAACCTGAACATATACATCGCCCTGCTTGGAACCGCACTGTGCTTCACCGCCTGCACTGCTGAACAGATTGAACCGCAGCTGCCGGAAGAAAATGCCAACAGCGAGGCCATCGTTGACGAGGGCGAGATGACGACATTCGCCATGCGTGGGGGGGATGCGATGACGCGTACTTATATTGATGACCATGCCGGACCCTACCACTTCCATTGGAGTGTGGGCGACCGTGTGTTCCTGAAGATAGGCTCCGGGCTGAACGAGACTACCGACTACCTGCGCGCACGCCGCTCTAACATCACCAGTGCCGACCAGTGGGCTGACTTCTTCTTCGTGGGACATTTCAACGCTAACTCATATCCCGTGTATTACACAGGTCTGGAGATGCACAACACCGCAAGCTCACACCTCACTGAAGACGGAAAGCTGCCTAACGACAACGGAAAAAGCCCGCGTAAAGTGACTATAGCACCTGTACAAGTGCAGTACCTGCCTAACCAGGGACAGCACTTGGCGACCAGTGGCGACTGCGCTACGGGTACAGCCACGAAAGTGGCTGACCCGAGCATAGGCTATGACTATGAGTTTACCCTGACGCACCGCGCTTCTTACCTCATATTCAAGCCTTATACCGACGTGCGTCCGCTATACGGCCGCGTAGAGAACGGCATTGACAACGCCTACTGCTACCTGCGCAAGATCAAGGTGGAGAGCTTCGATGGCTCAGGCAATCACCAGACCATCAGCGGAACCTATAACTTCGGTGACCCTGCCGTGAACACCGGCGGGCTGGACCTGACCCCTGCCAATATCACCGACGAGCGCGACTCCATACTGCTATATTGCAACGATTACCTGCATAAGCCCGTGATATCCGACGGGAACGGAGGCTATGTATATGACTGGTCTGTATCCTCTCAATACGAGATTGACAATATGGATCTTGTGAACAAGCAGAACCACTTTAAGCTGAGCAACGACAAGGCAAACGCCTTGGGTCTTGACATGGTGATACAGCCCGGTACTCACATGCTGCGCGTAACCTATACCATCAGTTACTTCCAGTTGCAGGAGGCCGTGTATAACACGACTAGAAATATGTGGGAATACTTCCACCACGACCAGGTGAAGGAAATTACGGTGGACATTCCAATCAGAACATACGATGAGAACACCTACTATGTGGTTCAGCATGAGCTGCCCATCCAGGACATGGAGCCGGAGTTCATCTTCGACATGTACCACTACTACCAGTGGGGTGCCACTGAAAGCTACTGGACAGGTGTGGCCCCAGAGCACATACCTAATGCCAACAACAGGGAATTCCGTTTCGCCCCTACTGCAGGGGCATGGGCTGACGAGACTAATCCGCTGGCGAACAACCAGGCCACCTCTGCGGCATTCACAGATATGCCCAATGCCAACAGGATGACTTACTACATAGAGTATGGTGACATACATGTGGGTAAGACCATGCGCTGGTGGGTGCCCCGTTACCTGAGTGTGCCCACGTTGAGCAGGGGCGGTGCCTGGATTAAGAAATGGGATAAGATAGTGGAAGATAACCCAACTGTGGATTTCACCCATGCAGATGAGATAAGCGCGCAAATAACCAATCAAAATGGTCCTGGCGAGACACCCCGCGACCTGCGCATTTATACTCCTGATTCCGAAGGCAGCAACAACGGCTATCGCAAATATTTCAAGCCCGTTGACCCTAATGGGATAGAGATTGGAATACCTGACGAGAGCGTGCGTGACAACTACTTCTTCCTGCCGTTCATAGGCTATTATGAGACCGGATATGTGAGCAATACTGAGGTAAAAGGCAAGATGAAGCAGATGGGAACGGAGGGCTATTACTGGACTTCCACACGCTATCCCAAGTTCAACTTCACATACAATGGCAGGGCAAACAGGAAGATGGCCTACTTCCTCATGATTAACAATAAGCCTGCCGGCTCTCCGGCCTATGGACAGTATGTTTCACTCAGCTTCCAGCCGAATACAGACGCGGCGACGCGTCTGTGGTATGGCCATGTGGCTGGCGACCGTTACAATAATCACTATGAGGGCTATCGTGGCATCCAGACCGGTGGTACGCACTGGTTCCAATAATGAAAAACTAAAAAAGGAATAAGACTATGCTTAGAGCAAGACAGATAATCATGGCACTGACGGCGGCAGCCCTCTTGACTGCCTGCAGCGACGAAGCCCCTCTTGCACCCGTGGAGGAGGGCAGCGCCATCAGCTTCGGCAATGTCAGCGTGGCCTCAGTGAATGACGCTGACACGCGCGGCCGTATGATTGAGGATAACCGCCACATGCATGACAATATGAATGTGTATGCCTACACGTGGCAATATACGGGCAGCTTTGACCCCGCGAAAGTCAACACCAACGAAGCTACACTGAACGAGACAACGGATGTGGCGGTGCTGATGAACCGCGAGACGGTGAGACTCGTCATGCCCGTACCGGGTGATGAGCACTGGTATTATAACCCCATCAAGCGATGGCCTGACAAGGGAAAGGTGCGCTTCTACGCCTATACGCCTGATGAGGAGAACACAAGCATCCTGCAGGTAAGCTCGGGACACCTGCCTACACTCACCTATATCATGCCCTCTGAACTGAACAAGCAGAAGGAGCTGATGATTGCCACGCCTATAGAGCGCGATATGTCAACTCAAGGCACAGGAGAGGTGGACTTCAACTTCAACCATGTGATGAGTGCCGTGCGCTTCAAGATTGACCAAAGCGTGACGTCAGACCTGCTCATCAAGAGCATCAAGTTAGTGGGGCTGAAGAACAAGGCTACGTTCAGTCTGGAAAACGCGCAGATGATTGGTTCGCCCTCTGTTGAGGGCGGGGCAACGGGCGCTGACTTTCTGCTCGACTTCACTACCGTCTATCCTACAGAAGGCGGTTACCAGTTTAACGCAGCGACTCCCGACTACAGTAAAGTCATCAACCCGCTTGACGATACATTCTTGGTGATTCCGCAGACCTGCGGATCAGGCTCTAAGGTGGAGCTTGTCTTAGACGAGGGAGGGTCAGACCAGAAGATGTCGGTGACACTTGAAAACACCACCTGGCAGTCAGGCTATGTATATACCTACAAGATAGCCTTCAAGAACAGAAGGCTGGTATTGGTTCCTGAGGTTAAAGCCTGGAGCGTTGCGCCGCTATATGAGGGATTCACCGTGTCTGAAAGCTCGGTGACCAACTACACGAGTTTCAGACTCTTTGACACCGACCAGGATTATACATATGAGTGGAATGACGCCTATATCGCTATCGCTGCGGGCGAGATGACTTATTTAGACGACAACAGCATGGTTGTGCATACGCACGTGCCCCTCTATTCGCCGCGTATCAGCATCACCTCTACCAGTACCGAACCGTTGGAAGTGGTGTGTGATAACCCAGACGTGAGGTTTGTCACTGCTGACAATAATGGTGTATATAGCGCTACGCAGGTGACCAGCGTGGCTGTGCCTGCGGGTACTGACGTGCGTACGCACTTCCATGTGGTGCCGGTTGATGGGAAACCCACTGCCACCTCAAACCGCATTGCTAACGTGCGGGTGAGGCGAAACGGCACTTCGCCGTCATACCTGCCCTGGGCGCACAGAGACCTGCCACGCACTGACGACTATGTTTCCATGCGCTTTTATCTGATGACGGAGGCCGAGATTAACGGTGGCCTGATAACCGTGCAGAAGTGACAGGGCAACTGATGATTTGAACTGAAGAAAAACATTGAGAAAAGGATAAGGCAATGATGAATAGATTGAGAAGATTAACGATGGCTCTTATGCTGGGAGTCCTGATAGGCTTCACGCTGGGTTCATGTACCGACGAGTATGCGGATATGCCTGAACGTGGCGCAGCCTTGACGCTATGCCCCATGCTGAATGAAACTGACACGGGAGGGGAACTCACGCTGACACGTGCTGATGAATCGGGTAACACCAAGACCGATGAGAACATCGTGTCGAAGATGGATGTCTATATATTCAAAAACGCTGACGGCTCTTTCATAAAGGCCTATCATCTTAATTCTGTCACCTCTATGGCCGGTGTGCAGAACGTATTGGATGCTAACTGGCCGGCAGTTTATACGGTAGGCACTGCATACGATGTGTATGTGATAGCCAACAACCCGGAGACATCTCCTGCAAGCTTTGCTGACCGCAATGAGCTGCTGAATTATAAGGTACTGAACCACAATGGTATTGCGGCACCGGCTACGCTGCTGATGGATGGCTACAAACTGTGGACTCCTGCCTCGGCATCAGACCAGTTCCTCAATAATGTCATTTTGACGCGTGCAGCCGCCAAACTGGATCTGACCGTGACGGTCGGCCCTAATCTGGCAAGAAAGCTGAGGGCTGCCAGTACACAGGTGCAGCGTCCGCTATACAGGATTGTGAACTACAATGTGAACACTGGTCTGGGTTTTACAGGCAGTGCCGCGGCACCTCGCAACCTGAAGATTCGCGGCGGATGGCTTGAGAACACATCGCAGAACACAGACTGGATTACGCCGGATGACCCTGACGGAGCTAATCCGCAGGAACTGAGCTATAATCTTGTAGCCTACAGCTATTCTTTCAGCTGGACGGAAGAGGAAAACCTGCTGCTGCTGCCTAAAATGCTGGTGAGTTTCGGATTCAAGGAAACTTCCGCTACAAATCCTTCTTATCATTACTACCTGCTGCCTATGGTGGCAGCTAACCTTGGTAACAAGTCATTGGCTCGTAACCATATCTATCTTGCTACGGCTACCATTGACGACTATGGAAGCACAGAGGAGGTGGTGGATAATGTTGATAACGACATCGATTATGAGGTGTTAGAATGGGGCTCGCCATTTGAATCACAGGTGACGGCTGCTAATGTGAAGTACTTTAAGGTGATGCCCGACAACCCTGTTATCTATGAAGGAGACCCGCAGGCGTTTAGGTCTGCCACGCTGTATTATGCAGCCAGTGATAACATCAGAATTACGAATGTAGAGTCTTATTATTATAATAAGAATGGTGTCAAGACCACATTCCCCGATGTGGCTGGTGCAGGTTTGGATGATGACGGTGACAATGATGACCACTACAGCTGGGCTCTGAATACTTCTGATAATACCATTACTGTGAATTCGATGGTGCCGATATGTGCGGCAGTGAAATACATCAAGTTCACCGTGGAAATGGTTGATGAAAATGGCGCCGTTATATCGGATAGCAATAAAAATCCCCTCAGAAAGGAAATTATTGTGAAACACTTCCCAGCTAACTATGTGGTGAATATAGAAGGGTTATGGGCATCGCGAACCACAGACGGTTGGGTAAGATGGGGTGATGGTATCACTAGAAACAGAACGGCTTCGGATAATCATTTTAATGCTAAGGTTTACAATAGTTCTGATGGGCGTATATATTATATTGCGAGAAATAATAGTTTGGGGAATAGGCTCGAAGAAAACAGCTCTAATAATCATATTTATGTTATACAGACAAAATCGATTGATTGGAATAATACTACGGGTAAACCCAGAGAAGTGTTAGCCAAACCAATTGTTTCGGATAACTTATCAGAAGATGATGTGATCAGTCCTGCTTTTATGGTTGCCTCTCAATTATCAGCAACACATGCAGGATGGGCTTCATGGGAAACTAGCATAAAGAACCATTGCAGCACTTTAATGGAAGTTACAAAAGAAGGAAAAATATTTAAAAATTGGCGTTTGCCTACGAGATTGGAATTAAGACATTCTGTTACTTATTCAGAACAATATGGGCTTGTGATGGTTAATTTATTTAATGCATCAGCATATTGGGCACTTGATGGGAATAAAAGGCAACGTTCAGGTCCGCTTTCTACTTCAACAACAATGGCTGCTCATATTCGCTGCGTTCGAGACCTGACCCCAGACGATATACGCTATGTAAACGGTGAAATGACACAAGCTGAAATTAACGATTACTTGAATGTTGTAAACTAATTCGTCGACTGTAGTTATACATGATATTTGAAAGATTATGAAGAAAAGAATATATTGGATATTGACAGCTATGCTGCTTGTGTTGGGGGCTTGTACTTCTGAGCTGCCCATAGGTCAGCAAGATGCAGAGGTGGCGAATACTGATGAAATAGAGGTGAACCTGAATGTGGAGGTCGCACCGCAGACAGATGAGGGTGGAGACACCCGTAGCAGCTATGTGACTGGTGAAGACGCTCCATCCATTACTGCCTCTACTCCTGTCATGCTGTTGTGTTTCGATGTTTCCGGCCTGTATGTGACGAATCGCGCCGGCACGTTTGTACCTACCGATAACGACAGCGGTAAGCTTAAAGGCAAAGTGCCTTCAAATACCGCCCGCATACACTTTCTTTTCAACTATCCGGCAGGCATCAACATTGCCACGGCTCCTGAAAGTGTGCTGATGCAGCATGAAAGTATGTCGGTGGGAGTCAATGATGCCATGAGCTACTGGGGCTACCACAAAGAGACGAATGCCAGCAGCATGGCTACCTGGCTGACCAGCGGGACCAACACCTTGAAATTGCTTCGTGACCGGGCACAGCTGAAAGTGGCTAATGTTGACCCTGACATCGCTTCTATCCAATGGACGGTAAGCAATGGCCTGAGCCGTGGTTTGATGGCTCCTAAGGCAGCGGGTAACACCTCTGAGGTGAGCTATCCGAACAGCTATACTACCGATGCGGATATCCAGGTGTCACAGTTCCTGGATGGCGGTTTCTACAACCTTACGCAACCCGCCGGAACAGATGCGGCCTCTTATCTCGCAGCAGGCTGGACAACGGCAGGCAGTTACGCCTCTAACGAGGATGACAGATGGAGTGATGCAGGTGAGCCGCAATACCTGATGGAGAACCGCAACGTACGTTATCCGGTGAAGTTGGTGCTGCGGGTTACTTTCAATGACAATGCGGTTAAATTCTATACTTTCAAACTGCTGAGCGACCATTACAAACCTATCAACATCAGGCGAAACCACCGCTATCTTATTAAAGTGAACGGTATTGCAAAAGCTGCAGGCTACGATACAGCCGATGAGGCCCTTGCGTCAAACTCCTTTGCCAATGACCAATACGCCAACATCGGTAATACGGTGATTGAACTGGATGACGGCGTAAACACCCTGTCGCTGAACTCTACATCCGAGATGGTCATGAATGTTGCAAACACCTCCCATACCATCAGTTTCCGCTATCGTACCAATAGCACAGGCTCTGGCGTGAGCACTGGAAATGTGGTTGCTTTCTGGATGGATAAAGACATTACAGACAATACGCTCGAAGCCGCCCAGAATATCAATGCTGACCCCCCGGTGACATACAACACGACCAATGGCAATGGTTCCGTCACATTTGATCTGGCTGCCGTTCAGAATAATGTCATGAAACACAGTACGCTGCGTCTTGTTTGTACAGATACAGGTCTATATCGTGACATCGAAATCTATAGCATTGGCTATAACTTCAGCCCAACGCTGGTTGACGCCGGTTCTAATAAGTACACGCTTACTTTCAGCTTGCCGCCCATGCTGCCGAGAGAGTTCTTCCCCATCACAGTCAGGATGACCAGCTGGACGCTCCAGCCACCTAATTCACTGGATTATGACCCAACGAAGCATACGCGCGTGAGTGTTTACTCCACTAATGTGCCTCCTATCAGTACAGATAATACAAGTACGGCAAAGAGATGGAACTACCAGGCTACGACTTGGAACAAGTGGTATGAGTGCCCGATTGATTATGCAGACCCACAACCTGCCAGCTATACCATTACGCTGGATGATGTCAGGAGCAGCATTGCTACAGCTAACCAACCTACTAACGTGGGGCTTTATATCCAGTTGGTAAACATGTCAGACCTGATAGCTGTCACGCCATAAAGAAATGCTCAGCACACAAGGAATGGTTCTTTGAGCACACAAGGAACGGTTCTTTGTGTGTTCTCACAAGACAAAGCAAGGGGGCTTACCCCCTTGTCAATCAATCATAAATGCTTATGCACAAAGGGGGACGGTTCTTTCCTCACAATGTGCATGTGCACTGTGCATAGAAGTGCCGCCTCTTTCTGTGTTCTAATGAGTGCTACTTCCTTCTGTGTTCCAAAAACAAAACAAGGGAATAAACTCCGCTATTCCGCTAAACTGAGATAATGCATATATTACAATAGTTATCATAGCGGAATTATTAGCGGAATAGCGGAGTTTCTTTATCAAAATCTTCAAAAAAAAGGCTTGTTTTCTTTAAGAATACGCTTCTTTCTGAACGGGATTTCAAGTCTGCTTTTGCAGTATCTGCAAGGCCGTCACGGTTTCAAATCAGAGGCTTTCATTCCACGAGAACTCATACCTCTTACAGTTCTCCTGTAACAAACTGATACTCAGTATTGGTTGAGTCCCCGTCTTTCCGGCAGCAGGGGACTCTCAGTCCCTCATGAGGGGATTCGCAGTCCCTCATTCGGGGACTCGCAGTCCGCAACGTGGGGATTCTCGGGACCAGACCATTGTCCTTTCAGACGGGAGCTGAGCGACTGACTGTCAGATGCTGAGGAACAATTAGACCCGAAGTCAGCTACATCCTGTCCATACGCTATTCATGATTCCGGTTGACACCATTTCACCTTACTTTTAATATGGGTTGAGTTAAAAAAAACTCCGCTAT